>JAGPCK010000011.1 GCA_018058135.1 Bacteroidia bacterium
AAACGTTATAAGCCATTTTAATGACAACCTTCGAGACAAAGGGACATAGAGAAATTGACGTAAGTTATCAAGGCATAAACTTGACAGAGTTTGCTTTTGTGGCTGACAACCAAATTGACAATGACCAAATCGTTGACAACTTCATTCGGACAAAACATTTCAGTTATGACAGCCTGCGTGACTGTATAAAAAAAGAACCTAATAAAAGTTATTTAAGACAAGCATTTAATATTGACAAGATAAAAATAAATCACTTCAAGAAATTTAGCAAAGAAGAAACTATAAAGTTCCTAGTTGACTTTTTAAATGAACCAGACTGGGGAGGCGACAGGGATGAATTTGCAACAATGCTTGACAATTATTTTGAAATTCACAATCAGTTTGACAACAATGACTTTTATGTAATTTCCAAGGACTGGTTTGACAAAGACGATGAAAGAGTAATAGAACCAGAAAGATGGTGTTACACATATTACTTTCTAATTATTTCGGTTGACAAAAATCTAAATTTATTAACCTTGACAGAGTGGAAGTATGACTAATAAACAATATGACGAAGAGAAAAACGGCTTATAACAGCACATTTGCAATAGGCGGGGTTGCGCTACCTGCACAAAGCACCTGCGGTAAAAAATGATCATGCGCCTTTGTTAATTCTGTTGCACGGCTTTGGCAGCAATGAGCAGGATTTATTCGGGTTGGCACCGCATCTGCCTGCCGGATACAGAATACTCTCGGTACAGGCGCCCGTGGCATTGGGTCAGGGCGCGTATGCCTGGTACAAGCTCGATATGTCAACAGGTAAAACGGTGTACGATAAAAAAGAAGCCGAGCAGGCGCGTTTGCAGTTGCTGCGTTTTATAGATTCAGCCAAAGTAAAGTATGCGGCAACACAAGTGCATTTACTGGGGTTTAGTCAGGGTGCAATTATGAGTTACAGCGTGGCACTTACTCAACCCCAAAAGGTAAATTCTATCACAGCCCTGAGCGGCAGAATATTGGAAGAGGTTGCTGTACAAGTAAAACCTTCACCCAAACTGATGCAATTGCAGGTGTTTATCGGGCACGGCAAAAACGATCAGGTACTGCCACTGCACTACGGTCAGGAGGCAAAAGCAGTTTGCACCCGCGCACAAGTGAAACTCACGTATCAGGAGTACAGCATGGCACATGAAATCAACCAACAGGAGCTGGCGGACATAGTGAAGTGGCTGAATGTTCAACTGCGCAAGTAATGACGACTCTTTATTTTACAAACTCCTCATCAGTCAATGTTTTTAAAAATGCCACCAGTGCTTTCTTTTCATTGTCGGAAAGTTGCAAGTTGCTGATGTTTTCGCGTTTGTTCATGATGGGGTCAATGTAAGGCGAGTTCTTTACGCCCGAGTTATAAAATTCCACCACCTGTTCCAATGTGGCATAACGGCCATCGTGCATGTAAGGCGCAGTGCGGGCAACGTTGCGTAAAGTAGGTGTAAGAAATTTCCCTAAATCCTTGTCTGAATTGGTTACCAGTGTACGTCCTTTATCAAAGCCGTTAAATACATTGCTCAATCCGTTGTTGTGAAAACTGTTGTCGGAAAACAAAGGGTCGCTGTGGCAATGGAAACAATCGCCCCGCTCACTAAAAAAAATGAGCATGCCGGCATATTCTTCTTCCGTAAGGGAAGTTTTTTGTGCGCGGTAACGGTCAAACTTAGAATCAGCACTCACCAGTGTGCGCATGTACTGTGAGATGGCATAACAGATTTTAATTTTCAGTTCGTGGTAGGTAAGGTTATTGAGGTTAGTTATACCGAAGGCCTTTCGGAACATTTTCGGGTATTCCGGATGTGCGTTAAGTCTTTGGTAAAGGTCGGCTGCGTTGGTGTTAAAAAATTCTGCTTCAAAATCGCCCATGCATAAAGTGTCGAGCACTTCTACTGATCCCGTCCAGTTGTAGTAGGTTTTAAATGCCAGGTTTACATGAGGCGGCACACTGAAACGAAAACCGTTGGCTGCATTAAAAGTGGGTGCTGAGTACGACAATGATTTCATGTGGCAGGAGGAGCAACTTAACCCGTTGGACGACAGAATAGGGTCGGAGTACAGGCGTTTGCCCAAGTCAATCCCTTCCACCGTTAGCGGGTTTTGTCGTGATAAGTTGGGCTGCGGAAATCCGTCAGGCACCTTTAGGTAATACGGTGTGGAAGCTGTTACCACAGGCGGCACGTAAGGTTCATCGGTGTCTGTATTTCTACAGGATATTACTGAGGTAATCAGCAGCAGTACCCATACAAGTTTACCTTGTCTCGAAAACATCTTTTCCATTGTTACGTATTAGTTGCATAAGTTCAGGTATGCCCATGGTATAGTTTCCATCGGTAATAAAATTATAATTATAGGGCTGAGTGTACCATGCATTGATATTCATGGCCAGTGTAAGTCGGCTTGTTTTATTTTGTTCAACAGTAAGCAGAATGTTCAATGGCTGATGACGTACCAAAGCCGCGTTAGTGCCCAAGTGCATGGCATAACCTTTGGGTGCACCGTTGGTATTCAGGTATTGTCCTTCCAGTTTAAGGAAGTGGTACCCGCCACCCATTACATCGGGCCAGCTCATGTTTATGTTGTCCAACGTATTGGGCAAACTGTACGATTGGTTGGTAAGTGAATCTAACCCGATTAAAAACTGAATGGAAGTATATGTGCCGACAGGAATATGCGGTAAGGTAATTTTTTCGTCACCACGTGTCGCATCTATGTAATGAAATCCTTTAGTGAAAACTGTTTTTCCTGTGGCTGTTTTTAATACGGCATTGGAAAGGTAGTACTGCAGCCGACTTACACTGTAGTAGTTTCCGGCCGCATTCTGATAAATCAGCGAGTCGAAAAGGAGTGCCTCTCCATCCACTTCATGTGTGATGTTCAGTTGCACATTTCCGGTGCTTAAAAAATCGGTTTCCTCTTTGTCGTTTTTGCACGAGTAAAAGAAAAACTGATTGACCAAAAGTAAGGCCAGTTGTGCCATAAGTACCAACGGGGTTTTTATTCCGGAATTCATAACTCAAAGTTCCTTTGTTATATGGGCATATTCGTTGACTTTGGTCAAGGTTTTTGTGGTTCATACATCGGGATATTGCAGCGTTTAAAATGATATGACATGCCGCAAGCAGATGTGAAGATGAAGTACAACCGCATTCAGCAGTTGAAAAAAGAAAAAGATGTAACCTTACTGGCCCACTACTATATGCCTGCCGAGTTGCAATGTAAAACCACACAAGGGGGCATTGCTGATTATGTGGGTGATTCACTCGGTTTAAGTGTAGAAGCACAAAACACCCCCGCCCGCAATATTTTATTTTGTGGTGTACGTTTTATGGCCGAAACAGCTTTGGTTATTAACCCCGGTAAAAATGTTTTTATGCCCGATGTATCCGCAGGCTGTTCACTGGCTTCCAGTATCTCTGCTCAGGATGTACGTGATTTAAAAAAGCAATATCCCGGAGTGCCGGTAATGGGCTACATCAATACGTATGCAGAAACGAAAACCGAACTGGACATTTGCTGTACTTCCAGAAATGCAGTAGCCATTGCTTCATCGCTGGAGGGCGACCGGCTTATTTTTGTTCCCGATTTGTACATGGGGCAAAATTTGAAACGCGTAATTGAAAAACAATGCGGCAAAGAACTTATTCTTTGGAAAGGTACCTGTGAAGTGCATGAGCAGTTTAACAACGCTATGGTAGAAGTGGAAGATGGTGATACAGAAATTCTGATGCACTGGGAGGTGCCGGGTGATACCGTGAACACGCAGCTGTCGAAACGCAAAGGCATAGTAGGCAGCACGGGAGATATTCTGCAGTATGTTCAACAAAGTAAGGCCACCAAATTTCTGCTTGCTTCAGAATGTGATTTAGGAGTGGCACTGAAAGAAATGAATGCCGGTAAGGAATTTATTACCCCCTGCATTAAGTGTGCATACATGAAACAAAATACACTGGAAAAAGTACTGCAGGCACTGGAAGCAATAGGTACAACAGAAGAAGCTAACTACCGCATTACGCTGGATGAGGAGGTATTGCAGAAAGCGCGTAAGCCCGTGTTGCGGATGTTAAATTATAACTAAGCAAGATTGAAATATTCGAAACGCATCATTTGTGCAGGCAACGGATTGGCTGCATTAAATCTGGCCCTGCACCTGGCCGATGATACCGAGTTACTCATTCTGGCTGCTGCTGATTTTTCAGCAAGTAACAGTTACCTGGCCAAAGGAGGTATTGCCATTCCGCTGCAGGAGGAAGATTCCGAACGCCATATACAAGATACGTTAATAGCAGGTGATGGCTTGTGTGATGAAGCTGTAGTAAGGGAACTGATTCACGAAGCTCCGGCTGTGGTAAACATGCTCCGGCATTTCGGTTTAAATTTTGATTCGAGCCTTTCCCGTGAAGGCGGACACAGTTGTGCACGTATTCACCATGTAGCCGATGAAACCGGACGGCACGTAGTAAAAGCATTGTATCAATACGTAGTACGTAAAAAGAACGTTAAAATTCTCACCGCTCATCACCTGTTGAGTTTGTACATGGATAAAGGTGTTTGTGCAGGTGCCGTTGCCGGAGACTCCGTTACACAAAAAGTAAAGTTGATTACAGCCGATGCCGTAGTGCTGGCTACTGGTGGTTGCGGTAATCTGTATCACTACCACACCAATGCCCCTTTTGCCAACGGAGAGGGTTATGCCATGGCTGAGCGGGCAGGTGCGCGTTTGGCTGATATGGAGTTTGTACAGTTTCATCCCACGCGTTTGTATGACCCGTTGTTGCAACATCACTTATTGATTACGGAAGCTTTTCGCGGGGCAGGTGCGGTATTGCGCGACCACACCATGCGCGATCTGATGGCAGGTGTACACCCGTTGGGTAGTCTGGCTCCTCGCGATGTGGTGAGCCGGAGTATGCACACCTGCATGAAGGAATCGGGACATGATTTTCTGTGGCTCGATTTTTCCAAAGTGGATATGGAACTAATGCAAAGTGATTTTCCCGCATTGTTTAGTATGTGTACACAAAAGGGATTTATGAAAAATAAACGCATACCGGTAACACCTGCTGCGCATTACATGTGCGGAGGAGTTGTGACCGATACGTTCGGGGCTACCACCGTTCCGGGATTATATGCAGTTGGTGAAGTGGCCCGCACCGGTTTGCATGGAGCCAACCGCTTAGCCAGTAATTCCCTGATGGAGCTGTTGGTTATATCCAAACGACTGGCTGAGCGCCTGAATGAAACAGGTACGGTAAACAAACACAAAACGGTTGAACTGCCAACCACAGCTGAGCACCCTCATGCGGTTTATGCTGACCCTGTTTTACGTAAAGTGAAACGCATTATGTGGGACTATTTTGGTATAGTCAGAAATGCAGTATCCATGCAACACGGTTTAGAGGAATTGTATCAACTGGAAGCCTGTTTGCCACCATTGTCGCACACGGCAGATATTACACTGCAACAAACCCATCATGCCGTTCATGCAGCTACGTTGATTGCCCGCAGTGCAGTGGTGCGTAAAGAAAGCAAAGGATGTCATTGCCGGGAAGATTTTTCAGTAACGCACGGCACTTCAGTAAAAGAACAGGAGAATCTGATAGATATCAGTTAAGGTGTTCAGCGATTCTCCCATTCCGCATAACAGGACTCTGTTTCGTAAAGACGAAGGCGCATAAGAGCAATGTGCTGAGGTAAAAGCGGTTTTATTTTTTCTACCATGTAGCTCAGTAAATACTCGGCAGTTGGCTCACCATCAATCCAACAGATTTTGTTCACCAGGTTTTTGGTAGCAGAGAGATTGATGGTATTGCGTTTAAGCAGCAAGGAGTGGTCAAAGTCTTTGAGAATGCTGCTCTCTACAATTTTTTTCAAATCCTTAAAATCGAAAAGAATATTGTTTTCATTAAAATTGGTGCCGGTTACGGTGACGTGTAGTTTGTAGCCGTGGCCATGTATTTCCCTGCATGAGCCGTTGTAGCCTGAAATAGCATGAGCCGCTTCAAACTGAAATATTTTTGTAACGCTAATCATCGGAATATTGTCTACGTTTCATTTCTTTTTTGAGCATGTCGAGTTCGCGGTTCATTTGTCCGTTTACGGAGGTGTTTTCTTCAGCCCTGCGCATCAGGTAAGGGATGGCTTTTTCTACCTCGCCATAGGGCAAATATTTGGAAGCATGGTACCCATGAGCCGCCAGATTAAACGTGATGTGGTCGCTCATACCGTACAACTGTGAGAATTGCAATTTCTCCATCGGGTTGGTAACGTTGTAACTCTTCAGGCAGTCAATGGCATATTGAACGCTTTCTTCATTGTGAGAAGCAATACAGGTAACCACCACATCATGATTTTGAAGACAAATTTCCGTGGCGGTGTTAAATGATTTATCTGTATCCGATTTTTTTTCAAACACCGGATTGGGTAAGCCAACCTCCGCAGCATGTCGGGTTTCTTTTTCCAGATAAGCTCCACGTACCAGTTTAATGCCGCATAAATACTTGTATTGTCGTGCCCGTGCAATGGCTGCTTGTAAATACGCTACTCTGTCGGTGCGGTACATTTGCAGGGTGTTGAATACAATTACCTTTTCGTGGTTAAATTGTTTCATCATTTGTTCGGTTAAGGAATCAATCACCTCCTGCATCCAGGTTTCTTCCGCATCAATGTACACCATAATATTTTTTTCAGCAGCAGCACGGCAAATATCTTCAACGTGTTTTCTAAAACGGTTGTATCGGTTTTGTTGTGTCCCGCTCAGTTGATTGTGGGTGTGATTAATTTGTGTGAGAAAATCAGGGTCTTCCAATCCTGTAAGTTTTACACTGATAAAATCTGCTTTTGTTCCGTTGACCTCAGCGTTGATGTTTGCAATTATTTTTTCAGCATTGCGGCTGAAAGCTTCTTCACTTTTTTCGCCTTCCGATACATAGTCTAAAACAGCCATTACATTGTAATCGTGCAGGTGACGTATGGTTTGAAATGCTTCGGCTTCATTTTCTCCCGAGCAAAAAACCTTAAATACAGTAGAGCGGATAATTCCTTTGAAAGGCAGGTTGTATTGAAGAATCAGTTTGGCTGCATACGAGAGTATTTTTACCAACCAGGGGTAATGAAGCAAGGTAAACACCAGTTGGGTGAAACGTATTTCTTTATCCGTTTTGTGGGCATAAGCGGTTTTAAGTTCATTAAATGATAGCGTACTCATGTTATGCGAATTTTATCTCAGTGGATGTTTTTTCTTTTTTACGTGTTACCTGTTTGCGTTGTTTAATGTTGCAGGTAACGTAATTGCGCAGCAGCACAATAGCTAGTATGCCTAAGGTGATCATCAGTACAACACCTGAATACACAAAAAGCAGGAACCAGTTACTCAGTCCGCTCATCATAGTGCTGAAGGAAGTGGTAGTATTCCCCATTTGCCACAGTCCTTTTTCTATACCGGCTGCGTTAAGGGAGAACCAGAAAATAAACAAAGCTACTTGTGTGCCCCAAAAAGAAATGTTCAGCCATTTTTTATTTGCTTCAGCGGGATAGCAACCGGTGTTTAGGAATTCAAAACAAGCGGCCAGCAATATCATGGTGTTGATGCCGATGGTTGTTCCCATAGCATGAGCAACGGTAACGTGAGTACCGTGTGTATACAGATTAAGAGCAGGTACGGACATGATAATGGCCTGTCCCATGTTGATGAATACCCACAGTTCAGAAGCCATTAAAAAACGATACGGGAAGTAGTGGTAGTGCTTTTGCATGCTACTTATACTTTGTTTCCAGGTGTAAATGATGCGAGCAAAGAATATCCATTCCGTCATACTTACGGCATAACCTACATAACGTACATATGCATCGGTAGGAAGGGTGTAAACGTGGTGCCCCCAGTTAAACATGAGGTTAAACAATCCCAGAAAATACATGGCAAAAGAGAGTTTGCTGTAAGCCATTTTTTTATCCCCGCTTATTTTTTCCATCAGGAATATAGCAGTGCCGTAAAGCAGTTGGTTCCATGAACCTACCAGCGAACCATTGGCTTTCCATTGAATGGTCATGTCGGTTACAAAGTGTTCGCGGAAGTAAGGAAATAACCAGAGATAGTTTTCGATAAAGGTGAAAAGGAAAAATACCAAACCGGTCATCCACATCCATAAGTATACGGGCCATTGCCGGATGGTTTTTGCCACTTTGATAAAGTTGATTATAAACATCAGCCAGGATATAGCAATAGGCAACGCAGGCCAAGGATTAAACTCCCAGTATTCTCTGCCGCCAAAATTGCTGTGCAGGTAATTGTAAAAAATCCAAACGATGGCAATTATCCATAAGGCCAGTTGTACTACAGCGATTCTGGCTGAAAGCAGGTGTCCGTATTTATGCCACAACCCGCTGTACACGCAACCTGTTGCACCCAGTATAATCCAGAACAAAACGGAGGAAACGTGCATGGGGCGCAGCGCAGAAAAACCCACAGCAGAGTTCTTCCACAAGTCGGGATAGAGGTAACTGTGTGCTGCGGTTACACCTAAGCCTAATCCCAGCAATAGCATCAGCAGTGCCAACGCCAAAAATGTTTTAGCTACAGGTTGAATAGTGTTAGTCATTTTGTTGTTCAATCATTCCGTTCCACAATGTTTTGTAGGATGTGGGTCGTCCGTTTCCGGTAGCATCTGCTGCCCTTAGAAATGCCAGCAGCCGGGTAAGTTCTTCATCGGTTAAATCGAACACGGGCATTTGTTTGTTACCGCTTTTGAGTAAGGCATGAATGTAAGTGCTGTCTTTACCGGGTGACGACATCAGGTTAGTTAAATCGGGTCCCAGATAGCCACCTAATCCATAGAGCTGGTGGCAACTCTGGCAGTTGTATTTTTGCCATACCAAACGGCCTTCTCCGGCTTGTGAATTTGCAAGTTGCAATTCAGTTGTATGGCGTAACGGAGCAGTATAAATAGAGAAAGAATAGGCCAGAAAAAGCACACACAAAACAACAAAAATATGTCGCGGATGAATTTTCATAATTGCTCGAAACGTGCCTGAAAGAATCTTAAATATTTAGGTTCGTAGACCATTTTTAAGCCTTTGATTTTGTCTCTGCGCTCCAACACAGCAGCAGCTGATTCGGCAATTACATCCATGTGTGCCTGTGTATATACCCTGCGCGGAATGGTGAAACGTACCAACTCCAGTTTAGGATAATAATTTTCTCCGTTGGCTTTTCTTCCGGCTGAAACAATGCCACGTTCCATGGTGCGCACACCTGAGTCAATATAAATTTCAGCAGCCAGTGTTTGTGCAGGAAACTGGTCTTGGGTAAGGTGAGGCAAAAATGCTTTTGCGTCTACAAATATGCCATGTCCGCCAATTGGCTTCACAATAGGGATACCGTATTCTTCCATTCGATGCCCCAGGTATTCTACCTGACCTACACGTGCCTTCTGGTGATGGTCGTCAACACTTTCACCAATGCCCACTGCAATAGCTTCCATGTCTCTTCCTGCCAATCCGCCATAAGTATGCAAGCCTTCATATACTACTACCATATTGCGTGCTTCTTCATACACGTCCCATTCATTGGTGGCCATAAATCCGCCAATGTTTACCAGGGCATCTTTTTTGGCACTCATGGTAGCACCGTCAGTGAGTGAACAAATTTCCTTCACAATCTCTTTCACTGATTTTGTGCTGTAACCTTTTTCGCGCTGTTGAATGAAGTACGCATTTTCAGCTACACGGGTCATGTCGTGTATAATACGTATACCGTGTTTTTTGGTATAGGCTCTCAGCTCTTTCAGATTTTTGATGCTGATAGGCTGTCCGCCTGCCATGTTTACATTGGTGGCAATGCTCACATACGGAATTTTTTCAGCTCCGTATTTTTTTGCCAGAGCTTCGAGTTTATTCAGGTCAACGTTACCTTTAAAAGGATGTTCGTTGAGCGGGTCATGTGCCTCATCAATGATAATATCGTGGAATTTTCCTCCGGCCAATTCCTGGTGCAGACGGGTAGTAGTGAAATACATGTTTCCCGGAACGATGTCTCCTTTTTTGATGAGAATCTTTGACAGAATGTTTTCAGCACCACGACCCTGGTGTGTGGGGATGATGTATTTGTAACCGTAATACTTCTGAATAGCGGCCTCCATTTTATAGTAGCTGCTGCTGCCCGCATAGGCTTCGTCACCTAACATAAAGGCACTCCATTGGCGGTCACTCATGGCATTGGTTCCGCTATCGGTTAGCAGATCAATGTATACATCTTCTGAACGAAGTAAAAAGGTGTTGTATCCTGCTTCTTTCAGGGCCTTTACCCGTTGGGTACGTGTGGTCATTTTGAGCAGTTCAATCATTTTCATTCTGTAGGGCTCGGCCCATGAACGTTTGATCAGTTGTTTTTTCATTTTTAGTGGGATTAATTTTACTCCTCAACAGTTTTAGCAGCCAGTTGAATATTTATTTTTAAAGAAGTGGTTGATTTAATAGAGTTGGAAATGAGGCAGGCTTTTTCGGCTTTCACCAGTATACGTTCTGCCTTTTCTCTGTCTTCTTCATTGCTCACCGTGAGGGTAGGTTCCAACTCTACGTGTGTCATGGCGTATCTGCCATCGGCTTTGGTCAGTATGCCTCTCGATTTACATTCAAAATCGATGTACTCAAATTTAGAAAACTCGGCAACAGCCAAAAAAGTTGTCATGAAACAGCTATTCACTGCTGCGGTAAACAAGTGTTCAGGCGACCATATTCCGTGCATGCCTCCGTTGAATTCAGGTGGTGTAGCAACAGTAATGTGTTCATTTATTCCAGGAGCTTTCATGGTTCCTTTTTTTAGTTCCAGCCAGTTGATGCTTACTTCATATTCGTGTGATTCCATGTGTAGGTAAATTATATTTTTTCAAATTTGGCAGTGAAGTGTCTTAAGAAAGGTGGTTCATAGGTTATGCGGTAACCGTGCTGTTGTTGGCACATGTCTAGAATGTCGTCAAATACATCCAGTACATAATCAATGTGGCTTTGTGTGTATACTCTTCTGGGAATAGCTAAACGTACCAGTTCATTTTTGGCCGGCACCAGTTTACCGTCTTTATCGTAATGCCCGAACATTACACTGCCCACTTCCACACAGCGGATGCCGCCTTTGATGTACAGGTCGCACACCAAAGCCTGTCCCGGATATTCTTCCACAGATATGGCCGGGTACAATTTTTTAGCATCAATGTAAACGGCATGTCCGCCAATGGGCCACACTACCGGAATACCTTTGGCTTTGAGGTGTTCACCCAGATAAGCGGTGCTTCGAATGCGGTAGTGCAGGTAATCGGCATCAAACACTTCTTTTAGTCCGATGGCAAGCGCTTCCATGTCTCTGCCCGATAAACCACCGTAGGTAGAAAAGCCTTCAGAGATAATGAGTAGGTTGGTACATTTGCGGGCCATCTCTTCATCGCGCAGGGTAAGCAATCCACCCATGTTTACGAGTCCGTCTTTTTTTGCGCTCATCACAAAAGCATCACCCAAACGCAACATTTCTTTGGCAATTTCTTCGTAGGTTTTGTTTTCATAGCCTTGCTCACGGTGTTGTACAAAGTAACTGTTCTCTGCAATACGACAGCCGTCTATCACCAGGAGCAATCCGTGTTCGTTACATATTTTGCGCAGGCCTTTTACATTGGCCATGCTCACCGGTTGGCCACCTGAGGAGTTGTTGGTAACGGTAATAATTACTGCGGCAATTTTTTCTTTACCGTACTCTTTGATGAGTTCCTGTAGTTTATCTAAGTCGATGTTTCCTTTAAAAGGTAAATCAGCCTGCGGGTCCAGTGCTTCTTCAGGCAGAATATCAATGGCTGTTGCTCCTGTAAATTCTATGTTGGCTCGTGTAGTATCAAAGTGTGTATTGCTGATGAATATTTTATCGGGTCCGCCCAATAGGCCATACAAGATGCGCTCTGCTGCACGGCCCTGGTGGGTGGGTAAAATGTAAGGCATGCCGGTAAGTTCTTTTACCACACTTTCCAAGTGCACCCAACTTCTGGCACCGGCATAACTTTCATCTCCCATCATAATGCCACTCCATTGTTTGTCACTCATGGCACCGGTTCCGCTATCCGTGAGCAGGTCAATAAATACATCATCAGAGCGTAAAAGAAACGGATTGTTTCCTGCTTTTTCCAGAGCAGTTTTGCGGTATTCTTCTGTAGTAATTTTGAGCGGCTCCACCATTTTTATTTTAAACGGCTCCGCCAGCGTACGTAATCTGTTATTCTCCATTCGTTGTATAGTTGATTGTATTCAAATAATTTTTAAGTGATTCTTCCCACTGCGGCATCAGGTTAACACCTCTGCGTTTAAGAAGTGAATTTTCTAATACGGAATATTTGGGACGGGCAATTTTTGCAGGGAAATCCAATGAGTTGGCACTGTGTAATTTTACATCAGTATTGCTGTTGCGGAAAATGGCATCAGCAAATTCATACCAACTGCATTGTCCTTCAGAGGTCATGTGTGTAATTCCCTGCACATCGCTCGACAATAAGCGGGTTAACTGATTAGCCACATCAGCTGTAGCCGTGGGGGAAACAAATTCATCATTTACCACCCGTACTTCCCCTTTTTCACGTGCGAGTTTCAGCATCAACTGAATGAAGTTTAGTCCGTTTTTTGCCCTGCACGGATGTGTGCCGTATAAAGCAGATACCCGGGCAATCATGTAATCACCTCCTTCTGCTTCAATCTTTTTTTCACCCATCAGTTTTGATAGACCGTAAACGTTTAACGGAGTGGCATTATCTGATTCAGCATACGGTTTGTTTTGTTTACCGTCAAAAACATAATCGGTGCTGATGTGAATGAATCGTGCACTTCTGTACCGACACATGCGTGCCATAAACCCTGGTGCATCAGTATTGATTCGTTTGGCCATGGCCATATCCTTTTCGCAGGCATCTACATTGTGGAATGCTGCGGTATTAATAACTACCTGAGGTTGCACGCGCATAATCTGATTTTTTACTTCCATCAGATTGCCGATATCCAAGTCTTCGTGAGTTAAGCCGATTACGTCCTGACCGGCATTGGCCATGGAGGCTACAATATCAGCACCCAGTTGGCCATTTGCTCCTGTTACTAATATTTTCATGCGGTGAGAGTAAGGGAGTCAGACAACATTATTTTTTGGAATACATTGATGTTGTAGTATTTTTCATCATCAAAGTTGCGGAATAAATCCACATGCTCATGTAGGTCACTGAGAATATCCAAATCATTTTGTAGAGGATTAAAGTTTAAGAGTTGTTTTGCTTTATCTGTACTTACCTTGTAGTTGCGGTAATCTTGTTTTTCCAGGTTTTTCACTGATATGTCGATGCCATATTTTTCTTTGATGAAGCTTACTACAGACAAAGCCAGCTCTCCGATGGTAGCGTTGAAGGAGCTGATGTTGAAAATGTGTCCACCGTTCAGCATGGCTTCAATGCCGTTGTGGTAAGCCACACACAAATCATTTAATCCCAAAACAGGCCGCCATATTTTATTGTTGCTGAGTGTGATTTCTCCTTTTTGAAGGGCGTTTTTGAACATGGTATTCATGGCCAGATCTAACCGCATTCTGGGGCTGTATCCGCTCACAGTTCCTTGTCGGAAGCAGAGGACGGAAAAATTTTCATCGGCTATAGCCAGCAATGTTTGTTCACCCTGTAGTTTAGATACACCATAAGGATAGTTGCTCACTGCAATATCCTGTTCAGTAAATGTTCTGTTGTGTGTGTAGCCGTATACAGAGCAGGAACTGGCAAACAGCATACGTTTTACTTCGGCATCTTTGGCAATGTAACCGATGTAGGCTGGCAGAGCAGTATTGTAAATGAAATTGGCTTTCGGGGAAAACTCCGCCATCGGGTCATTGGATAAGCCGGCCAGAAAAATGATGGCATCATAAGGAGCTACATCCTCCGGTTGCAGGTTAAAAATATCCATTTGCTTCACCGGAATATCATCGGGCAAACTGTTGCCGAACCAGCACAGGTCAACCACATCAATATCGTATCCTGCTCTTTTAAGGTAAGGACATAATACACTGCCGATATATCCGCAGCCGCCCAGTACCAATATTTTTTTCTTGCTCATGGTGTTGTTTATTTAATCAAATTTGATGCAGGTGTGTTTAACCATTGGGCCAATGTTAGAGCGGTTGAATCTTTTGCCGAGAGCACAGGTGTAATGTCGGGCCACTCAATGCCCACCTCCGGATCGTTCCATAAAATACCTGATTCAGCTTTGTTGCTGTATATGCCGGTACACTTGTACTGTATTTCGGCAAAGTCGCTGGTTACACAAAACCCACGTGCAAATCCGGCAGGCGCCCAAACCATTTTTTTATTTTTAGCTGATACGTATTCTCCGTACCACTGCCCCAATGATGGAGAGTTTTTGCGAATGTCAACAGCAACCAGAAAAGCTTCTCCCACTGTAACGCGCATCAGTTTGCCCATAGGAGGTTCCCATTGAAAATGTAACCCACGCACCACACCATACGAGGAGCGGGAGTGATTGTCCTGCACAAATTCATCTGTTATGCCCAATGTTTGGAATTGATCTTTACGGTATACTTCAGTGAAGAAGCCTCGATCGTCTTCGAATACTTCAGGTTGTAACACCATCAGTCCGTTTAATGCTTCGTTAATCAGTTGAATATTCATAAGGAGTATAGTTTTTTAATTGAGTGCAGGTCTTTCTTTTTTTGCCGAAGTATTCCCACACGATGCTGCCATTGTACAGAAAACGTTTTACTTCGTTATCAGTAACCGTACGCATACGTTGCACCGATTTTCTTTTACGTAGAATAAGAAGAGGATTTAACAGTAACCACGCATGGGCCTTCAGTATTCCGCCAACGGTCGTGAAGTCGCGCTGGAGCAGTGATTGTGCGATAACAATATAATCGAGCAGAAAGTGAACCGGTACATATCGCAATACGTTTTTGCATTCGTAGTTCTTGAGCATAATGTATAAGGAGTTGCGGTGGTTCCAGTATACCTTCCTGAAACTTTTTGTTTGAATGGTGGCACCTCCTATGTGATGAATAACAGAAAGCGGTTGTACCACCGTTTTGAAACCACACATTCTCATGCGCCAACACAGGTCTATTTCATCCATGTGGTGAACGATGGTTTCGTCCAGTGTGTCGGTTACCTCCAATGCTTCTTTGCGAATGAACATGGCTGCCCCGCTGGTCCAGAAGATTTCGCTTACATCATCGTATTGTCCGTTGTCCTCTTCTATGGTGTTGAACAACCTGCCACGTAGAAAGGGGTAGCCGAAAACATCCATCATGCCACCTGATGCACCGGCATATTCAAATTTTTTGTTATCAAAGTAGGAAACAATTTTGGGTTGAATGGCCGCAATTTTTTCATCCGACTCGGCCAGTTGTACCAGGTGTTCTATCCACTGCGGATGTACGGTTACATCATTGTTGAGGCAGATAAAGTATTTTCCTTTGCCTGCGGAGAAACCTAAATTGTAGGCTGCACAATATCCGTTATTCAGTTTGTTCTGAATAATATTGATTTGCGGGTAGTGTTGTTTGAGCCAGCTTACGTCATCATCTGTTGATGCGTTGTCGAGTACGTGTATCTTTTTGTTGGGATAGCTGCAGTTGATAACAGAATCAAGGCATTCTTTCAGGAATTTTTTGCCATTGTAATTCAGTATCACCACATCTGTTTCCGGGTACTCCATAACGCTCGTTTTTGATTCTTCGAAATACGGGCGGGAGCAACGTTGAAAAGTTGACCTTAGTCAACATACTACATGATATTGGTCACTAATCTTCAGTAGAAGACAGTTCGAGCAACTTGTTTTTGTTAAGAATGCGAATTTGTTTTTTAATGAGTTGGATGAGTCCTTCTTCATCCCACTGATGTAGTGTGCGCACAGTGGTTTCCACCGCTATGCCGGTTATTCCGGCAATTTCTTCGCGGGTAAGGTGTATATTAATATAGCCTTCTTCTGTTTTGCCAAAGGATTGTTCCAGCAGAAGTAAGGTTTCAGCCAATCGCTCTTTGCTTGATTTTTGTAACAGGTTAAGTGCCCTGGTTTCAGCGTCACTGGTGTCGGCTGCAATCTTTGACATGATGTCGAGCGTAAAGTTTACGTTATGGGTAATAAACTCCAGAATTTTTTCTTTGGGAATAAAACAGATGATACTGTCTTCCATAGTTTCAGC
This sequence comes from Bacteroidia bacterium, assembly GCA_018058135.1. Classification (GTDB taxonomy): domain Bacteria; phylum Bacteroidota; class Bacteroidia; order UKL13-3; family UKL13-3; genus JAGPCK01. Next base: position 16,244 of record JAGPCK010000011.1, read on the forward strand.
AGTGGCAATGTAACGCCCGTTGCCCAATAAACCCCTGTAGCCTATCAGATCAGCTGATTTGGCTAAACGCACAATTTGTGTGCTTCCGTCATTCAGTGTTTTGTATAGTTTTACTTTCCCATCGTGTACACAATGCAATCCTTTTACTATATCGCCTTCGTGAAAGAGAATGTGCTTTTTCTTTACCTGAAAAGTGGTTTTGTGCTGATTGAGTGACTCCAGTTCATTCATGCGCAGGTTGCAAAAAGCTGAGGTGGCTTTGTGCTGGCAGCTGATGCAATCAATGGTATGGACTGTTTTTTTCACCGGAGTTACTTTGGTGCAAATATGTATAAATAAAGCCAAATATCTTTTTTCATTTTTATGATGCGGGTGATAAGCTGCATGGTGCCGGGAAATTTTTTGACAAAAAACATTGACGCAGGTCAATTTTTTTGCAGGATAAATGGCGGTTTATTGACGGGTTTTAGTTTGAAGTATACTCTTGTCATTTAAAAATATGCACCACACTTTTCATATCCCTGTTTTGGGTTTAGCTTACTCCGTTGATACGCCTGTTAAAGTGGCCCGTTTCGGAATTTCATCTGTAGTTTCAGTTATTCAGCATGAGTTACTGGAGCAGATGCGCAAATTTCACAGCAGTCAATACAACCTTCCTTATATGGAGATTACCGCCAAAGAGATTGATTTCAGAGCAAAGCGGGTAAAAGCCTATTTGAATATGTTGCAGGAGATTGTGAGCTTGCAACTCAATAAACTTAGAGCTGAAGCGTTTGAGGCCGATACGGATATTACCAACTACTTTAAAATGTTACCGGAGAAAAGTACCCTGAAAAAAATGTACTGCGACATGACTACTGCTGTGGGGGAGATGAAAGAAAACTTGTGTGAGAAGCTGAGGCAACAAATTACTGCCGGTAGTATTGATGTGAACATCATGACCAAAGTTGATAACCTGAATTACGCTGCTGACGGGGAAACACTGCTGGCTCCTGAGTACTCGGATGCGTTATCTGCCTTACGTGGTTTTGCACAAAGTAATCTGGAGAGTTCGGTAGTTTTTTCAGCCGGTCTAAACCCCAAGCTTTACAGTTATATTGATACCTTTCCTGATTTTTTTCCTGATGAAAACGGACACCTGAAAAAGAAAATTATTCTTAAGGTGAGTGACTACCGCTCTGCATTAATTCAGGGTAAATTTCTGGCTAAAAAAGGAGTATGGATTTCTGAGTTCCGTATTGAATCAGGACTTAATTGCGGAGGACACGCTTTCGCCACTGATGGCTATTTACTTGGCCCCATTTTGCAGGAGTTTAAAGATAAACGGGAAGAGCTAAATGCAGAGTTGAAACAAACCGTAAATGCTGCCTTAGCTGCAAAAAATCAGCCCTTGTTGCCATCAGCAATTCATGCACGTGTTACTGTTCAAGGTGGTATAGGCACAGGAGCTGAGGACGAATTTTTACGAGATTTTTACGGGGTAGATGCTACCGGATGGGGTAGTCCGTTCTTATTGGTGCCTGAAGCTACCAATGTAGATAATGATACGCTTCAGGGTTTAGCCACTGCACAACCTGATGATTATTACCTGAGCCATGCCTCTCCGTTGGGAGTACCATTTAACAATTTCAGAAAAAGCTCAGCGCAAAAATTACGTAATGAACGCATGGAAAAAGGTCGTCCGGGTAGCCCGTGTTATAAAAAGCACCTCACCTTTAATAAAGAGTTTACAGCAGCACCTATATGTGAGGCATCACGGCAGTATCAGCACCTCAAGTTGCAGCAGCTGGTCGGTGAGGGGTTAACACCTGAAGCATTTAAAAAGCGAGTAGAGGAGATAACAGAAAAAGATTGCCTGTGTGAAGGACTTTCAGCAACCGCATTGCTCAAGAATAATATACCTGTGCCCCGTAACCTTACCGCAGTAACTATTTGCCCGGGCCCTAATCTGGCTTTCTTTTCCGGTGTGTTTACACTGGCTGATATGGTGGGGCATATTTACGGAAGAAAAAATTTGCTCAATCAGGTTTATCGCCCTCACATGTTTGTTAATGAACTGAAGATATACATCAACTACCTGCAAACGGAAATTCAAAAAAGTTTACCGGAGCCTTCAGAGAAGCAGAAAAAATACTTCAAAAGTTTTTATGATAACCTGCAGCAGGGTATAGCATATTACCGCAGCATCATAACTCAGGCGGCACAGGATACGAAAGAAACATACCACACTTGGGTAAAAGATGTGGGTGAAGCCGAAGCCTCACTGTTGCTCATCTTTGCAACCAGTGAAGGTGATACCTCTGTTTTGGTGTAGTCTTACACTACTTATCGCCCGCCTATATCGGGTGCTTTCATGGTTTTTTATCAGATTTAAAACTAACTAAAATCATGTTTTAAATGGCCTCCTTATGATTGCAGTCATAAAAACGAGGCTACTTCGCACCGCACATTTGTGTATTAATTTTAACCACATGAAAAAAGTTATTGCACTACTATCAATTGTTGCTGTTGTTACTGCCTGCGGAGGCGGAGAATCAGCCACTAACACTACCACAGCCACAGAACAACCGGCAGCAGAAGCCACCGAAAGTTCATCATCAGAAAACCCATCGTATGATCCCAAACGCGGTGAAGGAAAATTCACAGCCGAGAATGTACAGGTTGGAGATAAAGTGGATGAAACTATGGCCACATCAGGCGAACAGATTGCCGGTGTAAAGTGTACTTCATGCCACAAGTTAACCGATGAAAAACTGGTAGGACCGGGTTGGAAAGGTGTTACCGAAAGAAGACGCCCTGAGTGGATTATGAACTTTATTACCAACCCCGATCCTATGATTGACAAAGACCCTGAAGTGCAGGCGCAGTTAGAACTTTGTTTGGTTAGAATGCCCAATCAGAGTCTTTCTGATGACGATGCCCGCCATATTGTAGAATTCATGAGAAAAAATGATGGTATCAAATAAACCATTAAATACTTAACACTATGTACAAAAATAAAATAACCTTATGGACCGTGGTTGGAGTTACCGCAGTTCTTTATTTAGGTTCATGTAAACCTAAAAACACCAGTAATGCCGTAAGCGGAGATGCAGCATCTAAAGCATATGTTGCTCCCGGTAAGTATGATCAGTTCTATAATTTCGTGAGTGGTGGATTCAGCGGTCAAATGGCCGTTTACGGATTGCCCAGCGGAAGATTACTCCGGGTTATTCCGGTATTCTCTGTTGACCCTGAAAAAGCATGGGGTTACAGCGAAGAAACTAAACCTATGCTGAACACATCACACGGATTTGTACCGTGGGACGATTTGCACCACCCGACATTATCACAAACTGACGGTCAAACAGATGGTCGCTGGGCTTTCGGTAATGCCAACAACACCCCGCGTGTAGCACGTATTGACCTAAAAACTTTCAGAACAGCTGAAATTATTGAATTGCCTAACAGTGGTGGTAATCACTCATCGCCTTACCTTACTGAAAATACCGAGTACGTTGTAGCCGGTACACGTTTCAGTGTTCCACCGGATAATGCAAATGGTGATGTACCTATCAACTCTTACAAAGAAAACTTTAAAGGACACATCAGCTTTATCAGCATTGGTAAAGAAGGACAGATGGATATTGCCTTCCAGATTCAATGCCCAGGTGTAAACTTCGACTTAAGTCGTGCAGGAAAAGGTAAATCACACGGTTGGTTCTTCTTCTCTTGTTACAATACTGAACAAGCTAATTCTTTGCTGGAAGTAAACGCTTCACAAAAAGATAAAGACTTCATTATGGCAGTGAATTGGAAAAAAGCAGAAGAGTACCTGAAAGCCGGAAAAGGTAAAAAAGTACCTGCTAAATATGCCCATAACTATTACGATGAAAAAACACATACAGCTAAATCAGAAATCAGAACTGAGGTAACTATACTTGACTCCAAAGAACTGGCAGATATTTGCTACATGATTCCTTGCCCTAAATCACCACACGGTTGTGATGTTGATCCTTCAGGTGAGTACATTGTAGGTAGCGGTAAACTGGCAGCATTGATTCCTGTGTTCAGCTACACTAAAATTTTAGATGCCATTGCCGGTAAAAAGTTTGACGGAGATTACCAGGGCATTCCTGTGATTAAGTACGAAGCAGCTTTACACGGTGAAGTGAAAAAACCGGGTCTTGGTCCGTTGCACACCGAATTTGATGCGAACGGAAATGCCTACACTTCATTCTTTGTATCTTCAGAAGTAGTAAAATGGAACGTGAAAGACCTTAAAGTATTGGATCGTGTGCCTACTTATTATTCAGTTGGTCACTTATGTGTGCCCGGTGGCGATACCAAAAAACCTTATGGCAAATACCTGATTGCCTACAACAAAATTACCAAAGACCGTTACCTGCCTACCGGACCTGAATTGTCGCAGAGTGCGCAGTTGTACGATATCAGCGGAGATAAAATGCAACTTATTCTTGACTTCCCTACCATTGGTGAGCCTCACTATGCACAAGCTCTTCCGGCCGATTTGATTTCGAAAAACTCACTTAAAATATTCAAGATTGGCGAAAACATGCACCCTTATGTAACCAAAGGAGAAAAAGATGCTAAGGTGGTAAGAGAAGGTAACAAAGTACATGTGTACATGACCTCCATCCGCTCACACTTTGCACCTGATAACATTGAAGGAGTGAGAATGGGAGATGAAGTATACTTCCACGTAACTAATCTGGAACAGGATTGGGACGTACCCCACGGTTTTGCTGTGAAAGGTGCCAACAATTCAGAACTGTTGATTATGCCGGGCGAAACTTCCACCCTCAAATGGGTACCGGACAGAGTAGGAATTTTCCCGATGTATTGTACCGATTTCTGTAGTGCATTGCACCAGGAAATGCAGGGATACATTCGCGTGTCTCCGGCAGGCAGTAATGTGCCGCTTAAATGGAGCTTAGGTGAAAAAGCCCCGGCTACAGCTGAGGCAGGTAAATAATTAAAATACATAGAAAGGGATGCGGATGTGAGATGCATCCGTGTCCCTTTTTTAATGAATTAAAACATGAGTAGTACTAAAAATAGTTTGAGCATAATGTCCAGATTGCTGCTGTTATTGGCTGCAGTTGCATTAGTCGGTTCGTTGTTCGTACCTATCTGGCGTATTGAGTTGGATGCTCCGCAATATCCCGAAGGATTGGCTTTGCAAATTTTTGCAGATAAACTGGGTGGTGATGTGGACATCATCAACGGACTAAACCACTACATAGGCATGCAAACTTTACATGCAGAAAACTTTATTGAGTTTACCATTCTTAAATACATTATCGGTTTTTATGCCCTGTGCTCTTTGCTTGCAGCCGCTATGGGGAATAAAAAATTTGCTTACAGTTTATTCTGGGCCTTTGTGTCTTTCGGGGTGATAGCTATGGTAGATTTCTGGAGATGGGAATACAACTACGGACACAACCTTGACCCCAATGCAGCCATCATTGTACCGGGAATGTCATACCAGCCTCCGTTAATAGGATTTAAACAGTTGCTCAATTTCGGAGCTTTTTCTGTACCTGATAAGGGTGGGTATCTTTTTATTCTGTCAGGTATTTTTATGTTGGTAGTGGTTTTGAAAGAATCAGCTTTTTTGAGCAGGTTCAAGAAACAACCTAAAATGGCATTGACGGTAAGTATGCTTTTGCTTTTAGCTGCATGCGGTAAAAAAGGCCCGGTGCCTGTTAAGTTAAATGTCGATAATTGCGCGTCTTGTAAAATGACTATTGCCGACATTCGTTTTGCCACAGAACTGATTACCGATAAAGGACGGATATATAAATTTGACGATATCTCCTGCATGATGCGTTACCAAAAGGAAAACACATCAAAGTTACCTAACCCGGTTTTCTACGTTACCGACTACCTCAATACCACTAACTTTTTGTTATTGGATCAGGCCATTTTGATTTCAGGTGATGAGGTAGGCAGTCCCATGGGTGGCAATGTAGCAGCCTTTTCAGATATGCCCCAAGCCACAGCACATGCAGAGAAATGGAAGGCCGTGGTGATCAATGCCGGTGCGCTGAAACAATAATACCATGAATAAAATAATTTTCGTCTTTGCCCTCTTTCTGGTAACTGTGCATGCATTTGCCGTTACCATTCATGTAGGAAAAGGTCATGTTGTGTCCTCTGTTAAGCAGGGTATCAAAAAGGCCATGGACGGAGATACTGTGCTTGTTCATCCCGGTACTTATAAAGAAGGAAATATTGTAGTAGATAAACGCATTTGCCTGAAAGGGATAAATTACCCTGTGCTTGACGGACAGTTGAAGTACGAGGTTATCTCGGTAAAGGCAAAAGGAGCGGTAATTACAGGATTGAAGGTTTGCAACTCAGGCTACGCTTCTCTCGATGACCCGGGCGGAATAAAAGTGTACGACAGTGAGAACGTAACCATCAGTAACAATATTCTGGATAATAATTTTTTTGGCGTATACATACAATACGGTAAAAACTGCACCATCAAAGACAATAAAATAACCGCCTACGGAAAAGAAGAACAACAAATAGGCAACGGCATTCATTGCTGGAAAAGTGAGGGGCTGCGTATTTCAGGCAACACCATCTCAGGCCACCGGGATGGTATTTATTTTGAATTTGTATCACATTCGGTCATCTGGCGCAACACTTCTTTTAATAATATCCGCTACGGATTGCATTTTATGTTTTCCAACGATGATGCCTACATCAGCAATGTATTCACGAATAACGGTGCAGGCGTGGCAGTGATGTTTACCCGCAACGTAAAGATGTACGACAACACCTTTAATGAAAACTGGGGAGATGCCTCTTACGGTTTATTGCTGAAAGAAATCTCTGACAGCTACATTTACAGAAATCGTTTTGTCGGGAATACCTCTGCCATTTACATGGAGGGCACCAACAGAATAATTATTGAAAATAATATTTTTAAAGACAACGGCTGGGGCATGAAAGTTCAGGCCAGCTGTATGGATAATGTTATACGTAAGAATAATTTTCAGGGCAATACGTTTGACGTAAGCACTAACGGTTCGCTGGTGATGAATGTTTTTGAAAACAATTACTGGGATAAATACGAGGGTTATGATTTAAACAAGGACAACACAGGTGATGTGCCCTACCGTCCGTTAAGTTTATTCTCTGTTATCGTAGAGACCAACCCGCCTGCCATGTTGCTGTACCGCAGTTTTATTATCTCTTTACTTGATCGTTCAGAGAAAATAATTCCTACACTTACGCCTGAAAATTTTATTGACAATACACCACTAATGCACGCACTCGATTTATGATTTGGATAAATAACATATCAAAACGTTTTGGCAAACTTCAGGTGCTGGATGATGTTACACTTACCTGCAACAAGGGAGAGTGCATTGCTCTGATAGGGCCGAACGGTTGTGGTAAAACCACTTTAATTAAAACCATACTGGGTATGGTGGTGGCTGATAAAGGTGATATTCTGTTTAATGCAAAATCAATAGCCAAAGATGTAGCTTACCGGAACCAGATAGGTTACATGCCGCAAATTGGTCGGTATCCTGATAACATGACCATCGGTAAGGTGATTGACATGATAAAAGACATTCGCCACTCTGATGCAGCCCTGGATGAAGATTTATACAACGCTTTTGAACTGCACAAACTGGCAGATAAAAAAATGAGCACACTATCCGGTGGTACTACACAAAAGGTGAGTGCCACGCTGGCTTTTCTTTTTAATCCGGATGTGCTTATTCTCGATGAGCCCACCGCAGGGTTAGATCCACTGGCTTCAGAAATACTGAAGGAGAAAATTATTTCAGAGAAAAACAAAGGCAAACTGATTCTGATTACCTCACACTTACTCAGTGAACTGGAAGATTTGGTTACACAAATTATCTTCATGCAAGACGGACGGGTGAAATTTCATGAAAGTCAGCACGCCCTTAAAGAACAAACAGGAGAGGCCACCATTGCTAAAGCTGTTACTCATTTACTAAAAGCCGGTACGTATGAATAGGATTATTAAATTCGTTTTCTTCGACATTATACGAAACAAGATTATTCTCGGCTACACCTTGTTGCTGGGCATATTGTCCTGGGGTGTTTTCGGAATTGAAGACAACATTACTAAAGGATTGCTTACTATATTGAACGTTATATTGCTTACGGTACCGTTGGTGAGCATTATTTTCTCTACCATTTATATTTACAACAGCGCTGAGTTTATTGAGTTACTCATCAGCCAGCCGGTAAAACGGAAGCGGATATGGTTGAGTCTTTTTAACGGGCTGAGTATTTCGCTTATTCTTGCATTTTTAGCAGGAGCGGGAATACCCATTCTCTTGTATGCACCCTTGCGTATTGGTGTTATGATTACCCTCTCAGGGTGTTTGATAACAGCCGTATTTACAGCAATTGCATTTTTAAGTTCCGTATCTACCCGTGATAAAGCACGTGGAATAGGGGTCTCTATTTTATTGTGGCTTTATTTCGCACTGCTGTTTGACGGACTGGTACTTTTTATTCTTTTTCAATTAGCAGATTACCCCATTGAGCAAGCCATGATTGGAGTTTCCATGCTTAGTCCGGTTGACCTAGCCCGTATACTTATACTGCTGCAAATGGATGTTTCGGCTATGTTGGGTTACACCGGAGCAGTATTCAAAGAGTTCTTCGGATCAGGTATTGGCGTTGTGCTGGCCTCCGTATTTCTGGTACTCTGGATTGCCATACCATTTTCACTTTCCCTGCGTAAGTTCAGCAGAAAGGATTTGTAGTCGTTTTATGTTTTAAGCAACCTCTGCCATGAAAACAGATATTGAGAATAGAAATGATATAGAACTTCTTATTACTACCTTTTATGAAAAGGTAAAGAAGGACGAATCATTGGCTTATTATTTTACGGATGTGGTAAAAGTGAACTGGGAAAAACACTTGCCCGTGATGTATGATTTTTGGGAGAACGTACTTTTCTACTCCGGTACCTACACCGGTAATCCCATGATGATACACACTAAAATTCATCAGAGGAGTCCGTTTAAAAAGGAGCATTTTCAACAGTGGCTGCACCACTTTAATCAAAGTGTGGATGAGTTGTATGAAGGAGAACATGCCGAGCAGATTAAACTGCGTGCCAACAACATTGCCACAGTAATGCAGATTAAAATTCTGGACTGATATCACCTTACCTTTTTCGTTTTCTTACCTCAGCTTATCCAGCGCTCCGGTTTAAAGTTGTGCTCTTAGGTCAAAAAATAAATGATTAGCTGTCCGTTTTCCATTTATTATAGTGTCATATTATTATCGTACACATGTGGAGTTTACTATCTGTGTGCGTAAGAGAGTAGATTTGATAGCTTTATTCCCCTTTAAAAAAGAAAGCTGCACCAACTTGCGCTGGCACAGCTTCTTTATAATGAAAAAAGTGCTATCGTATTTGCTAATACATTTATTGAGGTAACAATACCTCGTCAATCACATGGATAATGCCGTTGCTGGCAGGGATAGAAGCGACAATGTGTGCTTTTCCGTTTATGAGGGGTTTGCCATCCTGCATGGTAATGGTAATGTTGCCTCCGTTAACCTGTCCCAGTGTTCGGCCATCGGTTAAATCTTCCGCTTTAATTACACCTACATATACATGGTATTGCAGTATGTCGGTAAGGGCATCTCTTTTATCCGCTTGCAATAAACCTTCCACAGTACCTGCGGGTAATTTATCAAAGGCAGCATTAACGGGAGCAAATACAGTGAATGGTCCGGCATTGCTCAGTACATCTACCAGTTCAGCAGTTTGAACGGCTGTTACCAGTGTACTGTGATCTTTACTGCCTACTGCAATTTGCACCACATTTTTTTCTGAAACATCGTCCTGTACACCTGATTGGCCTACGTTGGCTACTTCGGCTGTGGCTTCCGATGCACTTGCTTCAGGTGCGGGGGAACTGCTGCAACTGCCTAAAAAAAGCAGCGTACAGAGGTAAATGGTTGGGTTGAACGTTTTCATTTTATTTATATAATTTAACAAAACAAAGTTGAGGAAATCACACAGCTGGTTTTTATGACCTCAGTCATAATCACCCCCTGTTTTTGCATGATTTATATTAGGAATTTAACTGACTTTTCTCCACTGCGAGCTTAGTAAAAGCAGTATTGACGCACCTATAAGCACTGCTATGTAAAAAAGCAGTTCATTCACATAAGGAATCATAACGTAGCTGATTCCTGCAATTCCCTGTATGCCCAATATAAGTTCATTCAGAAAAACTCCTGCACTGATGGAAATAATGGCTGTAGTGGTAAGGATATTTTTTTTGATGTAGTTGAACGTGTAAAGATAGCCGATAAGGAACATTGTTAGTATAGCCAGTAATACCAGGTGCAGGTAAGCCATCACAATGGGGCGGAATCCGAAGGCCATTTTACTCATGGCCGGAAAGGTAGAGCCGGCCTGTAACATAAATTTTATAGTAAGTGCAGTACCTACAAACAAAAACAGGTAGCGCGACAACAACGAAAGTTGCGTTTTTATCTTATTGCTGTTATCGCGCATAGCACGGATAACCAGCAGCCAGGCTATAAGTTGCGCAATGGAAGCAGCCACGATAAACGGATACAACCACACGGGCAGGTGGGCCCACAATACGGATAAGAAGTAAGCGGGGAGGCAAGAAATACTGAAGAGAAGAAATACCTTTTTCTCTTGTGGGAAAGCAAAATTTAACGCGCTCACCTGAGCTGTAAAAAGTCCCATCACGGCAAAAAAGAACCAGCCGTTGTATTGAAAATGCAGGTAAAAATAGACCGATGCCAGGTATTGGTGTTGCGGAATGTGTTTACTTACCATCATGTAAATTAAGGCTAAGGTACCCAACGAAGAGAGCAGGTTAAACACGAGTGCAGTAGTGAACCATTTTTTTGCAGGATGCTGTTTTACCTGTTTTAAACTTTTAAAATAGCTGATGGCAAACCAGGCGTTTAATATGAGGTGAAGAAACGAGAACGTAATGGAGATAACTCCATATCCCTGTAAGAAAAAACCGGTGAGCATTCCATAGCTGCACAGCACATGCGCACGCAACAAAAAAACATATTTGCTTACTTTTAACTGTGTGGCGTACTGTTGCAGGTAGTGAACCATAAACACCATTAAGGTCTGACTTATCCAGCCGGTAAAGGCAAAATGGGAATGTGCGTGCTGAATGTTTTTCTGATTAAAGAGCGGAAATTCGAAGCCTATTTTGTAACGCATCAATATCCCCATTAAGGCTACGAGCAGTAAATTTATAAGCGATAGTCTTACCCAAAAAGCGGTTTTAAATTCCTTCATTAAAAGTAGAGTTTGTGGTTGATGATTTCTACTTTTTTCTCCTTTTTCATTCTGGAGAGTGTACGTATAACCGTTTCAACCCTTAAGCCGGTGAGGTTGGCTAACTCCTGCCGGGTGTGTGGTATCATTATTTTTTCACCTTTTTTGCTGTGTTCTTTTTTTATCTGTTTTAAAAAACTCAACAACCTCGACTCCGGACTATTGTTTATCACCTCCCGGGCGGTGAGGGCTTTGTTGTAGAGCCGTTGCGACAACAGCAGTATCATTTTTTTTTGCATTTCAGGATATGCATCCAACATGCGCATAAAGTTTTCGCGCGATAGTTTTATGATAACAGATTCTTTTTGTGTGATGGCACTGGCAGGGTAGGGTACATCAATAAACAAGGCAGGTTCGCCAAAACTTTGCCCTTCATTAAAAATGCCCTGAATAAATTCTTTTCCATCGTTATTGATGTTTACCATTTTTACTTTACCCTCCAATATCTGGTGATAAAAATGGCTACGCTCATCTTCAGAGAAAATACATTCTCCCTTGCCGTATATTTTGGCTACTGCGCCCCAGGTAAACAATATGTCCTGATCAATGTGCATTCAGATGTTTTTATTTTTTAGCTTGCAAACCGAGTTTCTTATGTACTTGTCATGAAAAAGTAATTTTTTCTGTTTCGTGCGCGGCATTTTTTTTCTGTTTTTGCTGCTAACAAATTCCGCTTCTGCTTTCTGTTGTTGAGTTTATTCACACGCTTTAGTTGTTTTGGCAATGAATAATCCGCAGGGCAAAAATAATCATTATTCGGACAAAAATATCCGAATAATAAAATTGACCTATATTTGTGCCCGAATAAGTAACCAATGTTTTCAAAAGCTTGTGAATATGCCATCAGGGCAACCATATACATAGCCTTGCAATCGCAAGAGAGCAGGCGTGTAACGTTAAAAGACATTGCCAAGGAAATTGATTCCCCCGAGGCATTCACCGCTAAAATAATGCAGCAACTGGTTAAGCAGGGCATAGTTGATTCTTTGAAAGGTCCTACAGGCGGCTTTGTAATGGAGCCACACAACCTGTTTACTACCAAACTGAGTGAAGTGGTATATGCCATTGATGGCGACAGTGTTTTTAAAGGTTGCGGATTAGGATTAAAAATGTGCAATGAGAAAAAACCTTGTCCGGTACATGAAAAATTCATCTCCATACGGCAAGAACTTAAGCACATGCTGGAGACTACCACCATTGAAGAACTAGCTCTGGGACTTAAGCAAGGCATGACATTTTTGAAGAGATAAAAAAAATTACACTAAAAAAGGACAATATTGTCTTAAATTAAAATTTACATCATATGAACACATTAGTTTTAAAAAAAGTAGGGGAGTTGGTTGCGGAAGACTACCGCACAGCCGCTGTATTTCAATCTAACGGAATTGACTTTTGCTGCAAGGGAAACAGAACCATTGCCGAGGCTTGTGCAACGGCTCAGAAAGACGAAGCACAACTGCTTGTGCAACTGGAATCGGTATTGAATGCTCCGGGCAATACGGCTATGGACTATGCCTCATGGCCGGCTGATTTGCTGGTGGATTACATTGAGAAGAAACACCACCGCTACGTAGTAGAACGCACTCCGGTGCTGCTGCAATATCTCGATAAGTTGTGCAAGGTACACGGCAAAACCCACCCCGAACTGTTTGACGTTTTTCAGCAGTTTACAGCCTCTGCCAGCGAGTTGGCAGCTCACATGAAAAAAGAAGAACTGGTATTATTTCCTTACCTGCGCAAAATTGCCGAGGCAATAAACAAAGGTGAAAACATTGAAAAGCCTCATTTTGGTACAGTTGAAAATCCCGTAGCCATGATGATGCAGGAACATGAAGTGGAAGGTGAGCGCTTCAGAACAATGGCCGTGCTTACGGATGATTACACCCCTCCGGCTGATGCCTGCAATACCTATAGAGTAACTTATGCATTACTCAAAGAATTTGAAGAAGACCTGCACCTGCACATTCACTTGGAGAACAATATTCTATTCCCTTGGGGCATTGAGCAGGAAAAATTATTGGCTACCGCATCATGAAAAAGCAGTTTATTTATTTGCTCCTGCTATCGGCAGTTTTTATTTTCTCTTGCGGCAACCCGCAAACAAAACAGGAAACAACTCCGCAGGTTACCAAGGAACAAGTGCCTTCAGAGCATAACATAGAGTTGAATGAGGGTAACAAGTGGAAGGTGGATGTGCAAATGATGGTTTACCTGCGTGCCATGGAAAAAGCCGTTGAGGCTTACACCGGTGATAGTGCAGACAGCTTTGATACCCTGGCCATATTTTTACAGGAGCAAACCAATGAGCTTACTTCCAACTGCACCATGGAAGGAAAACCGCACGATGAGTTACATAAGTGGCTGTTGCCTTATATGGAACTGGTAGCCTCTATGCAGGGGGCAAAAGAGGAAACCCAGCGCAAGGAAATTCTCCTTGAACTCAAGGCTTCTTTTACTGAACTGAATACTTATTTTGAATGAGCAACATTACACCCATTAAACGCAACATTGCCTTGCAGCCATTAAGCCGTGAACATTACCACGGCTTAATGCTGTGCCTTAAAATTCGTAAAGGCATTGCCCGCCACGTGGAGGAATCAAGAATGAAACGTTATGCCGACTGGTTTTATGCCACTCACCTCATTCCTCATTTTCAAGCAGAGGAGCAGCATATATTTCCTGTTTTGGGCAACGGACATAAGCTGGTGGAAAAAGCCCTGTTTGAGCACCGCAGGATTAACCGCTTGTTTGTAAAAGAAAAAAACCTGCTCAAATCAGTGAGCCTTATTGAAGAAGAACTGGAGCGGCACATTCGCTTTGAAGAACGCATTTTGTTCAATGAGCTGGAGCGCACCGCCACAGCAGAACAACTGGTGATGGTAGACAAGTTGCATCAGGAACACCACTTTGAAGAAAATACCGAAGACGAGTTTTGGAAGAAACTGCCGGGGGAATGAGTAAGATTAACAGTGTTGAGTTTTTTTGAAGGACTACGCAAGACAAAGGAGAAATAAGTAATATTATCGAATCCCAACAGTATTTAAAACATATGCATCAATCACTCATAACTTTATACTTTTGAGTATAATACTAAGTGGTATAAAATAAGGTGAGACTCACCGTTCTTGTAGTCTAACAGAGATTAAGCATTCATCTATCTACCTTACAAATCAACGAGGATTTCTTTTTTTCTGAGTTTGTAACGCTCGCTACGTTGAGTCTCATGTTTAAGTGTATTGTGGAATGTTTACCATATCTTTTCAAGCTAGCTATAAGACAAAAATGGTGTTGTAATAGCTTAATTCTGATACCGGTGCTCATCATATTTATAGATTATCAAAAAAAAATTGTAGCTCTGAATATAATTCAATTACCTTTGTGAGCGAACATTTACTTACATTTAAATGCAAGCAAAATGAACGGCAAAAACAACATAGCAATTGGCTTCCTTACAATGGGGCTTTTTATGGCTTACGGCTTTCTATTAATTTACCTCCGCGACTTTGCTCCCGACAAAGAAGAATGGGCAAATTCATATAGTACTGGAAAGCACTTTGAAAGCAGACTGGCTCACGTTCACGGAAACTTGTTCGCTTTTCTTAACATCTTAATTGGTTATCTTCTACTTCATTTCAGAAACAAACTCCAGAACGTTAAAGCAATTTCTTGGTTAGCATTTACAGGCCTATTAATGCCAATAGGTATATTAACAGAAGTGTATTTTGGCTTGCCTCCTGCTTTGGTATTAATCGGAGCAATAGCTATGACTGTTTCTGTAATTTGGTTAGGAATTGCTTTTTTTAAAATGAAAACTATAATCGAATAAAAAATAACAAATGACAGCAACAATTTCAGACAGACAACTTGAAGTTATCGAAGCGGCAGGAAAAATACTTACCGCATCAGGTGTTAGTGGTTTAACGATTAAGAATCTTGCTAAAGAAATGAAGTTTTCTGAAAGTGCTATTTACAGGCATTTTGCAAGCAAGGAAGAAATAATTATTGCCTTACTCGAATATCTTGCTACGAGTATGGATGATCGCTATACTAATGCAATTTCCAGTGAGCAACCACCGGAAGAAAAATTCACAACGTTGTTTCAAAATCAATTTTCATTCTTTAAAAAGAACCCTCATTTTGTAGCTGCGGTATTTTCTGACGGGCTGATGGAAGAAAGTCAACGCATCAACGAAACTATATTGAAAATAATGGGTGTGAAAATGAAGCACTTGATGCCTATTATTCTAGAAGGACAGCAGAAGAAAGTATTTACAAATTCAATAACATCCGATGAATTAATGCATATCATAATGGGAACTTTCAGGTTGCAAATGTATAAATGGAGAGTTGCTAACTTTCAATTTGATATAACCAGAAACGGGGATAATATGATTCAATCGGTTTTAACTCTTATAAAAACCAAATCGAAATGAAAAAAATAATTCCCTACTTATTAGCAGCAATCTTAACTGGATTTGGTTTGCTTACATTGTTTCTTAGCTCCTCCGTAATATTTGATTTGTTTGGTATTAGAGTCAAAGAGGGCAATTATGTTCTATTTGTTGTTTGGTCAAATTTTATTAGTAGCATCCTTTATCTTTTTGCGGCCTATGGTTTTGTTAAAGTCAAAAATTGGACTACTATACTCTTAGGAATTTCAACACTCATATTAATAGCCGCTTTTATTGGTCTTAAAATTTACGCAAGTTCAGGCGGTATTTATGAAACAAAAACTGTTGGTGCAATGATTTTTAGAATTTCTGTAACCCTTGTATTTACAATTATTGCATATTTCACAATATCAAAAAAGAAAATATGAAAACGTTAGCAATTTCAATTACAGCAATCAGTTTATTCCTTTTCGGTTGTGGCGATACATCTAAAGAAAAATCAAAAGAGCAAACCGAAACCGTTACTCATCAAGAACATCAGCACAACGCTGAAATACAAACCATTGAACTTAACAATGGAGAAAAATGGAACGTTGATGCCAATATGATAACTCATATTCGTAATATGGAAAACGATGTTATTTCCTTTGCTAATGTTGATCAAAAAGATTACAAATCACTATCTGAAAAGTTACAATCCAACATTGATTTGCTTACCTCTAACTGTACAATGGAAGGCAAAGCACACGATGAACTGCATAAGTGGTTATTGCCCTACATTGATATGGTAAAAGAACTTTCAGAAGTTAAAGACGAAACCGAAGCCGCAAAACAATTTCAAAAAATAGAAAATTCATTCATAACATTTAATCAATACTTCCAATGAACATAAAAGACTTACACACACAAGAAAAACCTGTTTCAGCAACTTCTCTTTTTAAAAGTGAACATGGCAATGCAACGGCAATAAAAATTTTGAAAAGTGAAAAATTAAAAGAACATATCACCAAAACTCCTGCACTTTTAATTTGTATGGAAGGAGAAGTGATTTTTGAAAACGAAAAAGACATTAAAGAAACACTAATGTCAGGTGATTATGTAAACATTGAACCAATGGTAAAGCATTGGGTTGAAGGAACAATTGAAAGTCAATTAATACTCATCAAGTAAAAAAATTTGACAAATGAAGTTAGTAAACATTCACAAACAAACATTGTTGCTGCTATTCTTTTTAATAGTAGTTAATGCCGTTCAGGCCCAAGTCTGGACGCTTCAACAGTGTATTGATACAGCACAGGTTCATAATAGAAACCTGCAAATAGGCAGAAATAACATTGCTATCGGGGAACAAAAGGCAAAAGAAGCAAAAGCCAATTTAATTCCGAAAGTAACAGCCAATGCTGATTACAAATATTTTACTAATCTGCCTTACCAGTTAATGCCTTTGTCCACCTTTAATCCAACAGCACCTGAAGGGCAGTTTAAAGAAGCACAGTTTGGCGTTCCTCACAACATCAATGCAAACCTGCAATTATCAATGCCTTTGTATAATCCGCAAATTTACGGAGCTATTCAAACTACTAAGATAGCCTCGGAATTGACGGAATTGCAATACCAAAAAACAGAAGAGCAAATCTATTTTGAAATTTCCAATCTGTATTACAATGCTCAAATTTTGCATCATCAAATAGCTTTTATAGATAGCAACCTTATAAATGCAGAAAGGTTATTAAAAAACATTCAACTGCTCAACGAACTACTACTTGCCAAAGGGACAGATGTAAGCAAGGCAAAATTGCAAGTATCACAATTAACCACTCAAAAGGAAAAATTAAGCAGTAAATACGAACAAGTTTTAAATGCGTTGAAATTTGCAATGGGCATTTCCATGGAACAAAATCTACAAATTGAAGCGAACATACAATATCAAAACGCCAATGAATATAACCCTTCATCAACTTTAGATATTCGTATAATAAAAACGCAAAACCGCTTATTGTCGAGTGAAATAAACACACTAAACAAATCAAGGTTTTTACCTTCGCTTAATCTTATCGGAACTTATGGTACAACAGGTTTTGGATATAATGGACAGCGAAATTCTTTTTTAGATTTTTATCCCATTGGCTTTGCAGGTATTCAATTTTCCTATCCTTTATTTAACGGAATAGTTACGCAACGAAAATTAAATCAAAAAAGGTATGAACTTCAAAATAATGAACTTCAATTTGAGCTGAACACCGAACAAAATAATATGCAGGTTGAAAATGCAAAACTGCTAAAAATGGTTGCTAAAAAATCAGTAGAATCAACAACAGAACAAATTGAACTTGCAAAAACTATTTACGAGCAAACTATTCTTCAACAAAAACAAGGAACAGCAAGCCTGACAGATGTTTTGCTTGCAGACAACGCATTACGTGAAGCACAACAAACATACCTCAATGCGGTAATAGATTATCTAAAAGCAGACTTGGAACTTAAAAAACTAACCGGAAATATTTTAACAACTAAATAATTGTTACAATGAAATCACCATGTTGCCGAAACACAAACATCCAATTAATAAACATGGTGATACCATCCCGAAATAAATTCGGGACAAGTAATGAGAACTAAAAAACAAATTATACAGATATGAATACAAAAACATCAATCTTAAAAAAGGTACTATACATTACTATACCATTGGTATTGATTGCCGTAGTGGTAATTAAGTTAAAAAACAACAAAGAAATTACACAGAGTAAAGTTTATCAATACGATAAAGAACAAGCTATTAATGTTCAGGCTGACACTCTACAAATTGAAAATGTGAATGCTGAATTTTCTTATTCAGGAACATTTGAACCTAACAAGGAGACGAAAATAAGTGCCGAAATACAGGGAAAGATAAATGAAATTTTAGTTGATGTTGGAAGTATTGTAAAAAAAGGACAATCATTAGTGCTGTTGGATAATTCATTGTTGAAACTGCAACTGCAAACTATTGAAGTGCAAATAGAAGGCTTGGAAGCCGATGTAAACCGCTATACCATTTTAGCTAAAGCGGATGCCATACAAGGTGTTCAGTTAGAGAAAGCGGTGTTAGGTTTAAAATCTGCAAAAGTACAAAGAGCCACTTTACTTGAACAAATAGACAAAACAACTATTAAAGTTCCTTTTAACGGTATAGTTACAGCAAAACTAAGTGAAGAAGGAGCATTCGCGGCACCCGGTATTCCATTACTTCAAATAACAGACATTACAAATTTAAAATTCACTGTAAATGTTCCCGAAAAGGAATTAAGTAAATTCAAATTAAATCAAAGCTATTCTCTTATAGTAGATGCTTATTCTGATATTTCGTTAACAGGAAAAGCTATAATGATAGGAAGTAAAGCAAATATGGGTAGTAGTTTTCCTGTTCAGTTTACGCTAAATAATACGTCAGATTTGAAAATAAAATCAGGGATGTTTGGTAAAGTGAATTTGAAAAATCCCACCCAAGAAATGGGGATTATTATTCCTGCATCTGCAATTGTAGGCTCCGCTAATCAACCACAAATTTATTTAATTAAAAACGGTAGATCTGTTCTGCAGAACATCACTATTTCAAAAAAGATACAGAATAAAGTAGTTGTGTCAAGTGGTTTGAAAGAAGGCGATGTAATTGTAACCAATGGCTTTATCAATCTTTTTGACGGTGCAAATGTAATTGTTAAATAAAATCAGCGAAAAATGAATATTACAGAAATATCAATCAAACGCCCTTCGCTGATAATAGTTCTCTTCAGCGTATTCACTTTATTAGGTTTTATAGGGTATAAAAATTTGAGTTACGAATTAATGCCCGACTTTAATCAGCCGGTAGTTGTAATTAAAACTGTTTATCCGGGTGCTGAACCCAATGAAGTAGAAACATCGGTTTCACGAAAAATAGAAGATGCCTTATCCAACTTGGAAGGTGTAGATTACTTGGTAACAAAATCATTACCCAACGCATCTATCATCATAGCCAATCTGAAATACGGAACTGATTTGGATAAAGCAATGCAAGACGCTCAACGCTATATTGACAATATACGAAAAGATTTACCGCAAGATATTTTAAGTCCTGTGATGAGTAAAGTTTCGCCAAATGATTTGCCTATAATGTCAATCAGCGCAACAAGTAATTTGTCGGCCACCGAATTTTATCAAAAAATGAAAGATGATTATCTGCCACAAATTCAACAAATAAAAGGCGTTGCAGAGATTACTATTTTAGGAGGAGAAGAAAGAGAAATACAAGTAAAAATAAATCAGAACAAACTGAAACATTACAAAATTTCAATGGTTCAGGTTGTCGAAGCAATTAATCGTTCGGGCTTAGATTTACCTGCCGGAAGAGTGCAAACCGAAAAAGAAAACAATTCAGTTCGTTTAACGGGAAAATTCACATCATTAGACAACATTAAAAATGTTCAAGTGGCGATGCCTGTTTTAGGAAGTCCGGTTTATGTAAAAGATGTAGCAGATGTTATTGATGGTATAAAAGAAACAACTTCGATAAGTCGTTACAATGGCAAAAACGGAATTGGCTTAATGTTGAAAAAACAAGGTGATGCAAACGCTGTTGATGTTTCAAAATTAGTTCGCGAAAAATTCAAATCCATTGAGCAACAAAATATAGGTTCAGGTGTGAAATTTATTATTGCAGACGACAGCACCGACAACACTATTGCAGCAGTTAATTCCGTTATTTTTGATTTAATATTAGCCGTAATATTGGTTTCAATCGTGATGCTTTTATTCCTAAGAAGTTTCAGAAACTCATTGATTGTAATAGTTGCCATACCTACTTCTTTAGTTACAGCATTTGCCGTTATGTGGTTCTTAGGTTATACGCTCAATTTAATGACCTTACTCGCAATGTCTTTAATCATCGGCATTTTGGTGGATGACGCGGTGGTAGTATTAGAAAATATTCAAAAACATTTAGATATAGGAAAAGATAAACGCACAGCTGCAATGGATGGACGAATGGAAATAGGGTTTGCGGCATTATCTATCACATTGGTTGACGTAGTGGTATTTTTACCAATTCTTTTTTTACAAGTGTTTGTTGCCGATATGCTCAAACAGTTTTCAGTTGTTGTAGTAACTTCTACTCTTACAAGTTTATTAGTTGGATTTACGCTTACACCATGGCTGGCTTCACGTATTGGGAAAAAAGAAGATTTAAAACCAACTACTTTTTTCAATCGCTTTTTGCTTTGGTTTGAGCATCAATTAGAAATATTTACCAATTGGTATGGCAAACAATTAGAATGGGTTTTGAGCCACAAACTAATTTTTACAGGTATTGTTCTTTTACTTTTCGTTATGACTTTAGGCATTATGAAACAAGGTATTATTGGTAAAGAACTAATATCAACCGGTGATCAGGGAAAATTCAGAATGGCTTTAGAGTTTGATAAATCAACTTCCATTCATCAAAATAATTTAATTGCTCAAAAAATTGAAACATACATCATCCAACAACCTGAAGTTGCAACAGTTTTCAGCAACATTGGCGGACCAAGCACAGGCATTGGAAGTTTGGGTGTAGGTTCAGCAAATAAAACGGAATTTACCATTCAATTAAAGTCAAAAAAAGAACTCAAAAATGTGCCGACAGAAACATTTATGAAAAAACTCCGAGAGGAATTAAAAACCAAATTTCCGAGTATCAATTATTCAATGGCAGCACTGGGTTTAATACCTCGTTCTGCACCTATTGAAATTACATTAAGCGGAAGCAATTTGGATTTGGTAATGAAAACAGGAAATGATTTAAAAGCAATTATTGAAAAAATTCCCGGTGCGGATAATGTTCGCTTATCCGTTGAAGCAGGTAGTCCCGAATACAAAATTATTCCCGACAAAGATAAAATGCAGCGACTGGGTTTAACAACTGCTTACGTTGGATTGAACCTTAGAACAGCGTTTACAGGAAATGATGATGCAACGCTTACAGAGAACGGAATAGAATATTCTGTTCGAATTTGGCTAGATGAATTTAGCAGACGAAATTTTGAAGATGTGCAACGCCTTTCGTTAATTAATCCAATGGGACTACCAGTAGAAGTTTCGCAATTTGCAATAGTTGAACAAGACAATTCCCCTTCCTTATTAGAACGAAAAGACCGACAACCAGCAGTTACACTTACTGCTGACGCTTTGGGTAGACCTTCAGGAACTGTAGCAGATGATGTAGTAGCTTATCTAAAAAAGAATCCATTACCTAAAGGAATACAAATGACTTGGGGTAGCGACATCAAAAGACAGAATGATAGTTTTGGAGCATTAGGTTCAGTATTGCTGATTTCGTTTTTACTAATTTACTTGATTATGGTAGCACTCTATGACAATTTTGTTTATCCATTTGTAGTTTTATTTTCTATTCCAGTAGCAGCAATTGGGGCGTTTTTTGCATTGAATTTGTCGTTAAGTAATTTGAGTTTGTTCGCCTTACTTGGTTTAATTATGCTAATGGGGTTAGTGGTGAAAAACGCTATTCTAATAGTGGATTTTACTAATCAATTAAAAGCTGAAGGCAAACACTTCAAAGAAGCTTTAATCATTGCAGGAAAAGGTCGTATGCGACCAATTCTAATGACAACGCTTTCAATGGTTGTTGGTATGCTTCCAATTGCAATGGCAACAGGAACAGCGGCAGAATGGAAAAATGGCCTTGCTTGGGTAATCATTGGTGGACTTCTTTCCTCATTAATTTTGACCGTGTTTTTAGTTCCGATGATCTATTATTTAGTTGATACAGCTAAAGAAAAAATATATCATAAAAATGATTGAAATGAAAATAGCAATCACAGCACCAGAGAGAGGATATTCATCTTCCCTTCTTCCATGTATCTTTCCCGGAAGCAAATTTTTTTGCGCAAAATATTTATCCTGCTAAGGCAAACTAAAACTAGGAAGTCTTGAGGCAGGCCAATAAAGGTTAGCTATATCACCAACCGTTTGCCTGAATAAATGCACCATAGGAGAGCATTCGAGAGGGCAAAGCGGAGGAGGCTTTCTGGATAAATGAAGCAGGTTGAAAATTGTTTGCTGACAATTTCATATTTTTGTTTGGAGATGAAAAAAATGCAGCAGAAAGAATCAATACTGGGAGATATCTTTTTGTAGCTATTCCTTGTCTCCCGTTCCGTAAATATTTTACTCTGAAAAAGATGAAAAAACATTATTTGTTTTGCTTAGTATTAACATGTGTGGTTGGGTTTTCCTTTGCACAAAAAAGTAACTACATTAGCAATGTTCCTGGTGCTAATGGTCCCGTGAATGCAATTACTTCACATGGCGATACCGTATTTGTAGGAGGAGATTTTACAACACTTTTTTCAAGGCTCGATTCTGTTAACAGGGCTAAATACAGCGCACTTATTGACTCCACTACAGGTTTAGCAAATGCTGCATACCCCAAACCCAATAGCACGGTGTATACCGCAATTCCTGACGGGCATAACGGATATTATATCGGTGGAGCTTTTACAAAAGTGGGCAATGCTTTCAGGAGTCGTGTTGCACACATTGATTCAACCGGAAATGTAACAGGGAAGTTTAGTAAGGCAGGCATTATAGGGGGGGCGGTAAGGTCACTGGCACTTAAAGGCGACACCTTGTTTGTGGGAGGCTATTTTACTGGTGCGGGTAAAGTGGTGAACGGGGCAGCTTTTGCAGTAGATGCTGCTTATGCTACATATCCGTTGCCTGAGATTGATCGGGGGACGGTGTATTGTGCGTTAAGTGACGATAAAGGTGGATGGTATATAGGCGGCACTTTTTCAATGGTGGGTGATTCCAGTCGTTGGGGTCTTGCACATATTGACTCAGCAGGCAATGTGACCGCATGGGATCCACATGTGTTTGGACCGGTATATACCATTTACAAACAAGGGGATGTTATATATTTGGGAGGTTCTTTTACACAAGTAGGTGGTTTTCCCAGAAACAATCTGGCAGCGGTTTCTGCAACTAGCGGTGATATTCTTAATTGGGTAAACAATTGCAATGGTACCGTGAATGCAATTTCAGGCGACAACTCACAGTTGATTATAGCAGGGGGGTTTAGCACAATAGGAGGGCTTGCAAGGCAAAGGCTTGCCGCTATTGACATGAGCGGAAGTATAACCGGGCTTATGTTTTCCATGAATGGTTCGGTATTATGCACTAAAGTAAAAAACGGAATCCTTTACCTGGGTGGAAGCTTTACCAATATCGGTGGTCAGTCAAGAAGCCGGCTTGCCGCCATCAACCTGTCTTCCGGAACCATAACCGGATGGAACCCTTCTGCCAATGACATAGTGAGAGCAATTGATTGTGTCGATACCATTCTTTATGTAGGAGGAGATTTTACCACAGTAAGTAATGAGTCAAGAGGCCGACTGTGCGCAATCAGTATGTTAAACGCATCGGTTACGAGCTGGAACCCCGGAGCTGATGCGCCCGTATATGCGCTGAGCGTGATGGACAGTATGGTATATGCAGGCGGAGATTTTACCATCATTGGTGGTCAAAGTATACAAAGCGCGGTAGCTATCAACCTCACTACAGGCATAGTGTCTTCCTTTAATCCCAGATTGATTTATACCACCTATGCACTTGCATCATCGGGCAGTCGAATGCTGATTGGAGGTGCGTTTTACTCCGGTGGAGGGCAAGCACGAGGAGGATTGGTAGCACTAAGTATCTCCGGTGACAGCTTGCTCACTTGGAATTCAGGTATAGCTAAACAACACACTGTGCATGCTTTATGCATTACAGATTCAATTCTTTTAATCGGAGGTGCATTTCATGTCAATTCAAGAACAAACCTGGCAGCAATACAAAAAAATACACTTGCTAGTTTGCCTTGGGGTCCTGTGCCCAATGGTCCAGTTTATGCCTTGGCGGCCCGTAACGACAGTATTTTTGTGGGAGGCGCTTTTAGTTTAATTAGCTCATCAGGCTTGACTGGGTTGGCTTGTTTTAAATGGCCGAGTTCTTCAGCGAGCAGCTGGAATGCCAATATCACTGATGGAAGGGTGCATGCTTTATGTCTTACAGCCGATAAAATTTATATAGGTGGAGATATTGCCACCATCAATTCGCAAACGAGAAACAACCTGGGTGCAATTAATCTTTCTTCAGCTTCACTGAGTAGTTGGAATCCAGATGCCAATGGAGTTGTGAATGCACTTAGTGTTTATGGAGGGGCTGTGTATGCAGGCGGAAATTTTACTAAAATAGGCGGGCAGTTGAGAAACCGTATAGCTAAAATTGATCTTTCAACTGCTGCAATTTCTTCCTGGGACGCAGTGGCCAGTCACACCATAAACGTTATACATGCCGGTAACAATGGAGTATATGCGGGTGGAGATTTTGCTTCTATGGGTGGTAAGAACAGGTATTACATCGCTGCATTTTCTGAATCAACGGGAAATATTCTCGATTGGGCACCACAGGCCAATGACCAAGTACATTGTTTTAAATATACCGGAGCCACGTTGTATGCCGGAGGGAATTTTACTACTATGAGCGGCCAAACCCGCAACAGAGTTGCTTCGTTTAATGTAACCACAGGAGCAATGAAAAGTTTTAATCCCGGTGCCGATGCAGTGGTTCGTACTATTGATGTGTGGGACAATAAGGTATACATGGGCGGGGATTTCAATAATGCAGGTGGACAAGGCCGTACAAGACTAGTGGAGGTTGATTCTGCCACGGGAAATGCTACTGCTCTCAATATTTCGTTTAACGGAACAGTTTATGCCCTTGCAGCTTCGGCCAATATGCTTTTTGCAGGAGGTAATTTTACTTTTGTTGCAGGTCAAACAAGAAGTTTTTTTGTGGCCATAGATCGGGGCAATTCTTCACTATCATCTTCTTTTGCTAATATATTGAATGGTCAAGTTAGATCAATGTTCGTTAAAGATAGTGTACTCTTTTTAGGTGGAATGTTTTCCAATATTAATGGTCCGGTGAGAATAGGTGTTGGTGCGGTACATATGACCACAGGTGCTTTAACTGCATGGAATCCCAATTCTACTTTAGGGAGTAATCCCGGTACGTGGGCTGTTACATCAATAACTCCTTATGCCGATAGGCTGTTTTATAGTAACCTTACTTCAGTTTACCCATATTCCATTTCAGAAGTTGATTTTTTTACCGGATATCATTTTCCCTGGATTGCCAAAACAGTTTCCTCCAAGGATATTTATGCATTACATGCCAACAAGAAGGTGTTGTATGCCGGAGGAGCTTTTGTTAATATTACGGGAGTTAATGTTTCCAGGTCAGATCCGGCTTATTTTATTGGTCACGATATTGATACCAACCTGAGGATTGTCGGAAGCGTGGTGCAGAGTATTTGCCAGAATCATGAACTTTCTGTACCTTTTTTTAAAAATAGCAATACTACAAATACATTTGTTATTCAATTAAGCGATTCCTCTGGAAGTTTTGCCAATCCTTTGAACATAGGCAGCACCACTGGAGCACGTTACGGATTTATTACCGGACGCGTTCCGAGAAACATTCCGGCAGGTGTCAATTACCGTATTCGTTTAGCGGGTTTAAATCCTGCAATCTACTCTGCCCCGTCTCCAAACAACATTATTATTAAAGTTAATGCTTACACAGGGTTCAGTATTTCCGATACAGATCAGTGTTTGAGCGGTAATGTTTTTTCATTGAATGATACCTCAGTACTTGCCTCAGGATACAGCATGTTAAGGCTGTGGAGATTTGGTGATGGTACTGAAGGATTAATAAAGACTCCTGCAAAAGTATATGCAACCAACGATACATTTACGGTGATATTGTCGCAATTGGTTAATAACGGTTGCAGAGATTCTTTTTCAAGGCAAGTGGTGGTTTTCCCTGAACCCGTTCCGGGTTACACCATCAATGATTCAACGCAATGTTTCAGGGATAATAATTTTGTTTTTGCTGATACATCCCGTATTGCATCAGGAAACATTGCATCACGTACTTGGAATTTTGGTGCAGGAACAAATGATACATCGGACGCAATAAGTTATAATAAAAACTATACCGCTGATGGGAACTTTATGGTTAAACTAAAGGTTACAAGCAACAAAGGTTGTATTGATTCGATTATAAAACCGGTAACTGTATATCTTCATCCTCGTGCAGGGTTTATTGTAAGTAGTGTATCCAACTGTAGTGGTGATAGCTTTTTTCTAAGCGACACCTCACAAATTTCATCAGGAACATTAAGTCGTACATGGAATTTTGGTGCCGGGCCCAATGATACGTTAAGCTTGAGCAGTGTATCCAAGTCATATACTGTTGCGGGTTTATACACCGTTCAGTTGGTTGCAAAAAGCAATTTCGATTGTACAGATACAGCCACTACAACTTTGGTTGTAAATCCGGTACCGGTCGCCAGAATGGTAGTGAATAACCCTGCTCAATGTTACAGCGGAAATACATTTTTGTTTACAGACTCATCAGCCATTACATACGGCAATCTCACTGTGCTGTGGAATTTTGGTGAGGGCATCAACGATACCTCTTCACAAAGTATTTTCTCGAAAAATTATTCAACCCCCGGAATTTATATTGCCAAGCTGGTGGTGAGAAGCGGTGCCAATTGCGTTGATTCAGCTATAACAAATGTTACAGTTCATCCATCGCCTCTGGCAAGTTTTTTTGTGAATGACACTACCCAGTGTTTAAATACAAATAGTTTTGCTTTTACTGATTCCTCCTCAATTTCATCCGGCAATCTGATGCGGGTATGGAACTTTGGCTCAGGAAGCGGTGATACTTCTTTGCTGAGTAATCCTGTAAAATCATATACACTGCCGGGAGCATATCTCATCCGTCTCATTTCAATATCCGACTCCGGCTGTACTGACACTGTGTTGAAAGGTGTAGTGGTTTATCATGCCCCGAATGCAGGTTTCAGAATAACTACGTCCTCAGCACAATGTTGGAGTACAAACAGTTTCACAGTTCAGGATACTTCAGTTATTGTACAGGGTACACTAAACACGAAATGGAATTTTGGCTCCTCTGTTAGCGATACTTCTTCACAAACTCAGGCACAAAAAACGTATACTGTTCATGGCAATTACCCGATTACACTTATTGCTGAAAGCAATTTAGGATGCAAGGATACCGCAGTGAAAATGGTTGAGGTTTATCCGCAGGCCAATATTCAGTTTACGGTTAATGATTCTCAGCAGTGTTTAAAGGGGAATAAATTTGTTTTTTCAAATCAGAGTTCTGTAGCATCAGGCACTTTTAGTTCGTATTGGACATTCGGAGATTCTGCTGCTTCAAGTTCACCTAATGTACAACATAGTTATAACAATACAGGTTCTTACAATGTATGGCTCAGAACTATCACCAATAATGGTTGTGTAGATTCGCTGTACAGGCAAGTAAGTCTGTTCGGTCATCCGGCTGCATCGTTTACCTGCGCTGATACGCAGCAATGTTTAAACGGAAATGTGTTTGCATTTACAAATACAAGTGTGTCATCGGTAAGTTACCTTTGGAACTTTGGTAATTCAGCTACCACAGTTCAGATGAGTCCTCAATATACCTACGCCAATTCAGGAGTATTTGATGTGCGTCTTATTTCATACGACAGCAATGGTTGCACCGATACAACGGGTCGCAAAATTTATGTAGAGGCACCTCCCGCACCTCCCCAACTTACTGTTACCCCTGATTCGGTTGTATGTGCAGGCACAGTGGTTACACTTAGGTGCGCCTCTACCTTTAACAAAGAATGGTTCAAAGATAGTACCCCATTGAGTATATTCACCGATTCGCTGGTTTTGCAAAGCAGTACGGGATATTATCATGTAGAGGTGAGAAATGCCGCGAATTGTGCAAGTGGGTCTGTGCCTATATACATTCTTTTTAAATCAGTACCAGTGAAGCCAAATGTTACTGCATCGGGAAGTTTATTTACATCTAATGCACCATACGGCAACCAATGGTACAATACAGCCGGAATATTATCCGGTGATACCGGAGTTACTTACACAGCGAGTGCAGCAAACGTTTACTACTCAATAGTTACTGTTAACGGCTGCTCTTCCGATTCTTCCAACAACATTACGTATCCTGCAACAGGGGTTGTGCGTCCTGAGCAAAGTATGCAGGTATTGGTTTATCCTAATCCAAACAACGGAGATTTTACGCTGGCGTGCAATAGTTGCCCTTCATCGGGTTCTTACAACATACTGCTAACGGATTATTGCGGAAAACAGTTACTCAGAGAAAGTGTTGCTGATCTGTCATCTGTTCGTATACGTAACAGCGGACTGGCAGCAGGTTTATATTTGTTGAGTGTAACAGGCGCAGAGGGAACAGCACGAATTCCTGTTTTTATAAGGTAGACAAGGAATGCATATGTTACAACTCTGCATCAAAAGTGAGTTGGTGGGCGAGTTAGCTAGCATGGCTTCTTTAAAATTTTAAAATCTCTGTTCCTTTAAGTTTTCTTGTTCATTTTATATGTTATATTGCCATATCAAAAGCAAAATTAAACCATGAGTCTGATGAAAATTTCTGTTTATACTGTAAAAGGAATCCTCCTTCTTTTAAGTTTCATAATACATACCCGTGTTGATGCACAGGTATCTTATAACTATATGCCACAAACGGACGGAACTGTTCGTGCTTTGGCTCACAAAGGCGATACTGTATTTGTAGGTGGCAGCTTCAATTGCATTTACAGTAAAGATAGTAGTATTACGAATTATGCTGCAAGGTTTGGTTTTAATAATAATAATATCGTGTTGGGTAAACCCAACCCTGACAATGCGGTACTATCTTCTATCTCTTACGGACAAAACGGTTTTATTGCAGGTGGGAATTTTACTACGTATGGGGATTCAGTTCGTTACGGAATTGCTCATCTTGATTCATCCGGAAAAGTAAGTGGATTGTTGTCTCAGGCGGGGGTTAATGGTCCCATACATTCAATGGCTTTGCAAGGCGACACACTATTTGTTGGAGGTAGTTTTTCCAGGGCAGCTGTTCCAATCGCTTCAGGCGGAGCAGAGATTAGTACCAATGGGTTGGTGAAAAACTTCCCTTACATCAACGGGGATGTATATTCTGTTGCTTCTGATGGAAATGGGGGGTGGTACATTGGCGGGGAATTTTCACAAATCGGATCGGTACAACGGTATTGTCTTGCCCATGTGGATAGCAACAGGAATGTTACTTCGTGGAACCCTAACGTAAATTCAATTGTAAAGCAAATTATTGTTACGTCCAATAGCGTTTACATAGGTGGTGGATTTACAAGGGTGGGGACGCAAACACGTATAGCGTTGGCATGTGTCAGCCGGCAAACGGGTCAGGCGAATTCGTGGCAACCCTCTGTGGTAGATACAACTTTTAGTGTTGTGGATGTGCGATCAATGGTGCTTCATAACGGAATCTTATACATTGCAGGCGGGTTTAACAAAATCAACGGGGTGCCAAGAAGATGTATAGCCGCTATCAGTCCTGTTTCGTCAACCGGTGTTTTCCCTTTTAACCCTTCTCCTAATCAGGTGGTATATGCAATTTGCATTGATAACGGGACACTCTACATGGGAGGGGCCTTTACTTCCATAGGAGCTGTAACAAGAAACAGGTTGGCATCAATTGATCTCAGCAACAATAGCCTTACTTCTTGGAATCCAAATATGAGTGGAAACGTTCATGCTATATACGCTTTTAACAACCGGATATATGCAGGAGGATTATTTACTTCTCCACGAATCAGACTTGCTGAATTTTTAGCTACAGGATCAATGACCCCTTGGAATCCTGCACCCAATGCAGATGTTACTTCTTTATTTGTGAATGCAAACGGGGTACATGCTGGCGGGAAATTTAATTACATCGGAGGGAGTAAGCGGAACAAACTTGCCCTGCTTGATTTTACAACGGGTAGTGCTGTTTCATCGTGGGATCCAGAACCGAATGGCGACATTTATGTTGTAAATGGCGATAGTAACAAAATTTTTGTTGGCGGAAATTTCAACACCATTGGCGGGACAAAAAGAAAAAACCTGTGTGCATTTAGTTTAACCAACGGACTTTTGCCAATAATTTCTACAGGGGTTGACAGTACAGTGTATGCCTTGACTTTATCAGGAGGGGTATTGTATGCTGGCGGTTTTTTTTCAAATGCAGAAGGGCAGGTAAGAAATCGTTTAGCTGCATTTAATACTACTAGTGGAGCACTTACATCATTTAGTCCGGTGGTTACAGGTACAGCTTATATTTATGCACTTGCTTCACAAAACAATATACTGTATGTGGGAGGCTATTTCACATTGATAGGTGGGCAAAGCAGATCTAATCTTGCTTCAATTAATTTGAGCACCGGCACTGTTATGCCACTTAATATAAATTTTAATAATATAATTGTTTCGCTTTCTGTATACGGGAATACACTATATGCAGGCGGTAACTTTACCATAGTGGGGGCGCAATCCAGAAATTATGCGGCTGCAATTAATCTGAGTACATCAACAGTGAAGTCGTGGAATCCATTGTTGAATGGCATGGTAAAGACATTGGCTTGCCGTGAGGGTGTTGTTTATTTGGGTGGGCATTTCACCAAAGCAGGTACTTTGAAAAGAGACTATATTGCTTCAGTTGATACTGGAACAGCGGTGTGTACCCCATGGACACCTGATTTTAGTGCTGTTGTCAATACTATTACACCTTCGCAAGACTATCTGTATGTAGGCTCTTACAGTTTGGTCATTAATGGAATTAAAAGGAGTCGTTTGGCTGCTTTCCTAGCTTCTACCGGAGAAATTTTGCCATGGAACCCCGGAGCAAATAACACTGTAAATGTGTTGAAGGTAGATAATAATATAGTATATGCAGGAGGTAAGTTTGATACTGTTTCAACCTTCCCTCGTCAACGTATAGTTGCTATTGATTATTTATCTGGAGTACCAACTGCATGGGTTCCGCAAGGCTATTCAGTTGAAACGGCAGCAGTTGCCACAAAAGACAGTCTTGTATATTTAGGAGGTTCTTTTACATTAGCCGCCTATCATAAAACAACAGGTACACAGCTATGGGCGGTTTCAGGTAACGGTGCAAAAACCATAGAGGTAAGTAACAATACAGCATTTGTGGGAGGGGGGTTTAATTCACTAAACGGTATTTCAAGGTCACACATAGGGGCAGTAAATGCTACCACAGGAGCTGTAACTGGATGGAACCCCGGAGGGGGAAATACAGATGCAGTGTCAATGAAAGTGTGGGAGAATAAAGTTTATGTAGGCGGGTTCTCGAATTACATGGGCGGGCAAGCCAGAAGTCGCCTGGCTTCATTAGATACTTCAACAGGCTTAGCAACATCATGGGATCCTAATTCTAACGGTTCGGTGTACCAGATTTTCATAGATACAGGTGTTTGTTATGCCTTAGGGAAATTTGAAAAAGTGGGTAATAAAGGGCGTATGAATGTTGCTGCAATAGATTTAAATACCGGAGAAGCCACACCATGGATGGCTGATGTATATTCTTTTGCCTTTGCTATTGATATTGTGGGTGACAAGGTGTTTATCGGTGGGGTATTTGATAAATCCATGGGATTTGGTAGTCCAAACTACCTGACCTGTTTTAGTAAATATTTTCTTGCTACAGACCTTGGGGGGCAAAGTTCTTTTTGTCAGGGGGCGCAATATCGATTACCCGTTTTAATGGGTGATTCTGCAAAAGCAGGAAATATTATCTCAGTTCAGTTAAGCAGGAAAGAAGATAATTTTAGTAATCCCATTATTATTGGTAGTCTAAACGCAAGAAAGACGGATACCATCGCAATAACGATTCCCGATACATTAAATACACAACATAACTATAGGCTCAGGGTGGTTTGCAGTAATCCTAATATTGCCTCAAAAGACAATGGAGAAGATATTTCCATTTTCGCGAGTCCAAAGGCTGCGTTTTCTGTAAATCAATACCAGCAATGTCTCGCTGGAAATATTTTTGTATTTAACGATACAAGCGCAACAGTATCAGGTAGCTTAACAAGCGAATGGAGTTTTGGTGACAATACTTCTTCATCAAATGTGCAGGTTCAGAAAACATATGCAGTTGCAGATTCGTTTTGGGTGAAACTTGTTTCACGGGGCAATGGAGGTTGTTCTGATTCGATTTCAAAAAAGGTAACAGTTTTCCCAGATGCCAGCATTCTTTCAATAAGTGTAAATGACAGTGAACAGTGTCGGGGTGGAAATATTTTTACATTCAATGATAGTTGTTTTGTGCAATCAGGTACTTTTAGCAGAATGTGGCTGTTCAGTGATAACACATCAACCCTGTTGCCCGATCCACAAAAATCCTTTACTAGTTCCGGTACTTTTGATGTACAACTTGTGGCTACAACGGATAAAGGGTGCAAAGATTCTGCTGTTATGTCAGTGGTAGTTTATCCGCAGGCCAATATTCAGTTTACGGTTAATGATTCTCAGCAGTGTTTAAAGGGGAATAAATTTGTTTTTTCAAATCAGAGTTCTGTAGCATCAGGCACTTTTAGTTCGTATTGGACATTCGGAGATTCTGCTGCTTCAAGTTCACCTAATGTACAACATAGTTATAACAATACAGGTTCTTACAATGTATGGCTCAGAACTATCACCAATAATGGTTGTGTAGATTCGCTGTACAGGCAAGTAAGTCTGTTCGGTCATCCGGCTGCATCGTTTACCTGCGCTGATACGCAGCAATGTTTAAACGGAAATGTGTTTGCATTTACAAATACAAGTGTGTCATCGGTAAGTTACCTTTGGAACTTTGGTAATTCAGCTACCACAGTTCAGATGAGTCCTCAATATACCTACGCCAATTCAGGAGTATTTGATGTGCGTCTTATTTCATACGACAGCAATGGTTGCACCGATACAACGGGTCGCAAAATTTATGTAGAGGCACCTCCCGCACCTCCCCAACTTACTGTTACCCCTGATTCGGTTGTATGTGCAGGCACAGTGGTTACACTTAGGTGCGCCTCTACCTTTAACAAAGAATGGTTCAAAGATAGTACCCCATTGAGTATATTCACCGATTCGCTGGTTTTGCAAAGCAGTACGGGATATTATCATGTAGAGGTGAGAAATGCCGCGAATTGTGCAAGTGGGTCTGTGCCTATATACATTCTTTTTAAATCAGTACCAGTGAAGCCAAATGTTACTGCATCGGGAAGTTTATTTACATCTAATGCACCATACGGCAACCAATGGTACAATACAGCCGGAATATTATCCGGTGATACCGGAGTTACTTACACAGCGAGTGCAGCAAACGTTTACTACTCAATAGTTACTGTTAACGGCTGCTCTTCCGATTCTTCCAACAACATTACGTATCCTGCAACAGGGGTTGTGCGTCCTGAGCAAAGTATGCAGGTATTGGTTTATCCTAATCCAAACAACGGAGATTTTACGCTGGCGTGCAATAGTTGCCCTTCATCGGGTTCTTACAACATACTGCTAACGGATTATTGCGGAAAACAGTTGCTCAAAGAAAGTGTTGCTGATTTGTCATCTGTTCGCATACGTACCAACGGATTGGCAGCAGGTTTATATCTGTTGAGTGTAACAAGCGCAGAGGGAACAGCACGAATACCTGTATTTATAAGGTAGATAAGGAGAGTATATGTGTTATGACCATGTTCAAAAGTTGATGTAATGCAGTATTGCAATAACTTAGAGATATTCATCAAACAAGGTGAATCAAAATGCAAAATCGTAAGGGAGGATGTTCATCCTCCTCCCTTCTTTCATGTGTCTTTCCAAGAAGCAATTTTTTTTGCGCATGATATTTATCCTGCTAAGACGAACTTTTTTCTGTAAGTTAAAAAATAGTTTACCTATTGGTTGGTAGGGGATGCCAGCCAATAGGACAAACATCCTCTTGCATCCTCGTTGCACTTGTCAGCCTCGGGTAGAAAAAAGGATGAGTTGGGAACTTCATGCCTATACAGTCAATGATGGTTATTTAAATGTCAGAATCACTTTTTTCCGTTGCAATTCTCTTTTCGAAGCGCCATAACCTTCAGTCGAAAAAAATACGAGGTACAAAGGTTTGGCAAACTTTTTTGCTTTGATGGTTTCCTGGGTTTCAATGTTGAAAAAGTTGCTCACGGTAAATGTAGTAATCGTTTCAGCATTTGTTAAGATCACTTTTTTGTCTATGCGATGTGGCGTATTGTTAAGTGAATCATAAGCCCAGTAATGCAGCGATTCGGAATGAACGGACAGTCTTTTATTTGGGTTGTAATTTAATTCAGCCATTACTTTGGTATCTATCTCGTCCCAATCCAGAAAACGGGTGTCCTTTGGGGTGTCAAAGTAAAGTCCGCCAAAAGAGGCGCTGGTATATATGCCTTCAAGGTGCCTCCATTGCATCTTAATCACAAAGGCTTTTTTCTTCAGGTTTATTTCTTTTGGTTCATCATATCTTACTTCGGTACGCTGTTTTCCTTGCACAATAAAGATGCTAAAAGAGGGGTCGTTGCTTTCGCGGGCTGACACAAACAAAAGAATAATGCCGAAAAGAATGATCTGTTTCATAAAACAAATTTAGAAGTATGAGTAATATTTCAACCTGCAAAAGGGTATATTTCTTTGTATAACACGAACTATTTTATCTGCAAGTTAAAAAATAGTTGACATATTGATTGGCAGGGGATGCCAACCAAGGACAAACACCCTCTTGCATCTTGCGCAGGATATTTATCTTGCTAACACAAACTAAAACTAAAGGTTACCTTTAGGCATAAAATAAAAAAGCACACCCAATCAGGTGTGCTTTTATGTAGTGGCCTCGTCAGGAATCGAACCTGAATCTGGAGCTTCGGAAACTCTTATACTATCCGTTGTACTACGAGGCCAAAAGAGGTGCAAAGATAGTACTTTTCAAATTTACCAAGGGCGTGGAATCTGCAGGATATCTCCGGGTTGCATATCGTTCAGCCACAAAGTATTGATGCGTACCCGCACCAAGCGTACTGTAGGGAACCCCACAGCGGAGGTCATTCTGCGTATCTGCCTGTTTTTACCTTCTTTGAGCACAATGGAGAGCCAGGTGTAAGGTTTTTTCTGGTGTTTAATCATGTGCGGTAAGCGGTGGGGAATGGGCAGGGGTTCCTGCAATATTTTTACGGTGCAGGGTTGTGTGGTGTAAGGCACCCCCTCCACACTAATGTGTATCCCTTGTTCCAGTGCCAGTCGCTGTTCTTCACTTACCACACCTACCACCTGTACCCAGTACTCTTTCTCCATGCTTTTATCATGGAGTGTGAGGTGGTGAAAACTTTTATCGTCAGTAAGTAGCAATAAGCCCTCGCTGTCTTCATCTAAGCGGCCAAGCGGTTGTACCCCTTCAGCAAACAGGTGTACATCGCGCAGTGTTTTTTTCTTTTTCACATCACTGAAATGCTGGCTGATAATACCGATGGGTTTATACAACAGGTAATAACGAAACTCACTCATCGGCACAACATTTTCCATCATGTGTTTCTTTTATCCAGGCTTCGTCTGTTGGTTGTTCGTCAGGTTTATCGGGTGCGGTTTCTTTTGCGGGCGTACACCAGTCGCAGGGTTCACCGTTGGCGGTAAAGCCGGTTCCTTCACATTGTGGGCACACATATCCGCAGGTCATTTATTTAAGTTGAGAGTGCAAAGATAGTTCATGTAACAGCATCTGCAATTGTTCGCTTACGGGTAAGTTGGCATCCATCCAATGAATGTGCAAACCCTCACGCTCCAATTTGCGCCACCAGGTCATTTGCCTGCGCGAATATTGTTGTATGGCAATAGTCAACAGTTCTTGCAATTGTGTATAGGAATATTTGCCCTGTAAAAACTCGGTTACAAATTTATACTCCAGTCCGTAGCGGATGAGTTGAGCGGCTTCAATACCTGAGGCCAGCAAACTTTCGGTTTCTTCTATCAAGCCGTTTTGTAAACGAAAGCGCAGGCGCTCAGTAATATTTTTTTTGCGGTGTTCGGCAGTCAACGCCATACCAAAACACAACGGTAGAACTTTGGGGTAATTGTTTTGAGGCAAAGAGTGGTGAAGTAACCAGGAGCATATTTCAATGGCGCGAATTAATCTTTTGGCTGTTGATGTATCTGCCAACCGTGTGTAAGCAGTAGCAGGAAGTTGCCGGAAAATATGTAGTAACTCTTCTTTACTTTTTGGCTCCAGTTCACTGCGCAAAATTTCGTTAACGGGCACGGAGGTAAATTGATGCTCGTGCAACAATGCATGAAAATAAAGAGCCGTACCACCGCAAAGCACGGGCAACTTGTGTTGTTCAGTAAGTTGTTTAAATACGGTATTAAAATCATGGGTAAACTGATGCAGGTGATACGTGGTGCCGGGTTCGGCAATGTCAATCAGGTGCACGGGTAGTTGTTTTCCGTTTACGGTATATTCCTGCAAATCCTTTCCTGTTCCAATGTTCATGCCTCTGTAAACCTGACGAGAGTCGAGGCTGATAACGTCTGTGTGCAGGGCAAAAGCAGCGGCTGCAGCCAATCGGGTTTTACCCGAGGCTGTAGGACCGATAATAGTAATGCAGTTAATTGCTTCCAAATATCTCTGAACTTGAGGTCTTGTTTTACAGCGCAAATATGTAATTTTACCATCACAACCTAATCAATATCGGAAGAAAACAAGAGTTCGCTATCATGTAGTGGCATTATATATGCTAAGAGTGGACATGCTTCGAAATCCAAGATTGCCGATTCTTTACCAATTCTATAAAACGACTTGTCAGGTCAATTTTTGTCTGTCCGCATGTATGGCAATACTTGCTTTCAATTCCTTCATTGATATGTTTCTGCTCTGTTGGGGAACAGGTGGCTCATTGCTCAGTTTCTTGTATAAAGAATTACTGCATCAAAACACTTATGTGTTTTATCAAAATCTGAGTGCATCAAAACTCCAACTGTGGTTATTTACGATAGCCGTCAATTTATCTATCGTTGTAATTATTTATTCCCTCTTCTGTTTATGATTAACTGCATTGAAATAGACAGTGTACAAAAAACAATCGGAGGTAAAAAAGTTCTTGCTGATATTTATCTTAAGATTAACTCGGGAGAAATAATTTCTCTTACAGGAAACAACGGAACTGGCAAATCTACTTTGCTCAAAATTATCTTCGGAACCATGCCCGCTGATCAAAAATTCATCCGCATTAACGGTAGGCCTTGCAATAAACCTTATACTTTACCACACACAATAACTTACCTCCCTCAACATCCTTTTATCCCTTCACAATTGCG
This sequence comes from Bacteroidia bacterium, assembly GCA_018058135.1. Lineage (GTDB taxonomy): Bacteria > Bacteroidota > Bacteroidia > UKL13-3 > UKL13-3 > JAGPCK01. Next base: position 54,307 of record JAGPCK010000011.1, read on the forward strand.
TTTACATAAGGCTGTATCTATGTTTATTGGAGAACAACTAACGTATGCCTTCTTACAAGACCCTTTTTTACAACCGCTGACAAACACCAAAATAGTTGATTTGTCTGGCGGAGAATTAAGGTATTTGGAAACGAAGCTGATATTAAATAAGCCCTCTTTGTTTACGTTATTAGATGAGCCATTCAATAAGTTGTCACCTATACTGGTTGAGCAACTCAAAAATGATATAAATAACGCAGCTCATCACAAAGGCATTCTGATTACAAACCATCAGCAGAAACACATCAGCGACATATCAAATAGACACTATATACTGCATGATGCTACGTTAAAAGAAGTTCATGGAACCTCCTAATTTGCAGCTACCCTACCTTAATCTTCAATAACCTGTTGCTGTATTCCTCGGCCACGCGAAGCTTTTCTTTTACAATCAGGTACTGTGCCTCTCCCTCTTTTAGTTTTTGCAAATCAGCTTTGTGTTGCTGAATTTCTTTTTCCATGCGCTCCTGCAATTGGTATATGTTCCCTGATAATACCATCGGCATTAGTCCTTTGCTATCACCTTGTGCTGCATTTTCTAAGAAACGAACACCTTGCTCCAACGCATCTCCCTGCTGACGTAATAAATAAAAACTATAATAGAAAAATGAGTTGATATCATTCTTGGCATATACTTCTTCAAAAAAAAGTTGTTCGTTTTCCTTACTGTGTTTTGATAAAATCTCTGCCACTACCGGACGCATGTACGGACTCCGAACAGGCTTATTCAGTCGCGCAATCAGTGTTGCCGTATCGGGTGATAACTCAGCCAACACATACAATGCAGCACTTGCAGCGGAGTACGCTGAATCATTGGTACCTGCCAGCAACAACGTTTTCATATCAGGATGAATAATTTTCTTAAGTGTGTAAAATGCTGTGGCACGTACACCTGCATAAGGATCTCCTACAGCCATCTCTGTAAGTTGACTGCGGTATTTCTGAATGGTAGCTGCTTTGGTTTGCCCCAGTACATCGAGTGCCTCAAGGCGTAGGTGCCAGCTGTGGTCTTTGATTGCTGCAGCCAGAGATATGCGTTGCAAAGAATCATTGGTCCACTCAGGGTGCAGTTGCTGAAAAGCCTGCAAACGAATAAGCGCTGAAGTATGCAAGCGGTAAACATTCCACCATTCCTGCTGCGTGCGAACATCATTGCGCGAACACAGCAATACCCGCTCCGGATCTGCCAGCACATAATCAGGAACAGTATCCAGCTTAAAGCGATAAACGGCCCTTTCTCCTTTCAGCCATACACGTCCGCGGGTTACTTTACCTTTCAAACAAAAATCTACATCCACGGGCATACGAAAAAAATTCGCATCTTCGGTTCCGGTTTTTTGCAGCACCGTCAATTTCACTTCTTTGGTTTCAGGCAGCCAGGTATAAAACGTTTCCAAATCCGGATGCCCTTTACCGTAGAACCACTGATTAAAAAACCAGTTCAAATCTTCGCCTGTTACTTCTTCAAAGCATAAACGCAGCTGGTGCATTTCGGCAGTTGAAAATTTATGACGGGTAAGATAAAGCTGCAAGGCTATAAAAAAAGCCTCATCGCCCACATAGTTTCGCAGCATGTTCAATATCAAACCACCCTTCTGATAGCTGTGGTTATCGAACATATCGTTAGGGTCTTTGTGGTAAAAACGAATCATCCGCTTTTTCTCTCTCATGCTCTCGCCCATGAATTGTTGGTAATCGAGCAACTGATGAAAATCGGCCTCGTCTTTCCCGTATTTGTGTTCAATCCACAAGTATTCTCCGTAAGTCGCAAATGATTCGTTCAAAGGTAAATTGGCCCATGATTCAGCAGTAACCAAATCGCCAAACCAATGATGGAACAACTCATGGGCAATCACATCCTCGTGGGGGTCATCAATATGTTCGCGGGCATCGTGTTGCAGAAATTCTCCGTGAACCACAGCGCCAGTATTCTCCATGGCTCCGCTCACAAAATCGCGCACCACCACTTGTGCAAATTTTTTCCAGGGATAATTTACGCCCAACTTCTTTGAATAAAACTCCAGCATCTCCCGCGTGTTGCCAAAAATAAGTCGGGCATAGGGTTGGTATTGTTGTTCCAGGTAATAACTTACCTCCACACTATCGCGCCACAATTCTTTGGTTACAGTAAACGGCCCCACCGCTACCATAGCAAGGTAAGGTGAGTGGGGTAAATCCTGCTTCCAGCAATCGGTACGGGTGCCGTCTTTGTTAAAATTGGAATACATCAACTCCCCATTGGAAAGTGTAACGTCTTTTTCATTTACGGTGAGGTAAACTTCTTGCGTCATTTTTTCGTTTGGTGAGTCAATGGTGGGGAACCAACAAGAGGCATACTCCGTTTCTCCCTGTGTCCATATTTGACGGGGCTTGTCTTTTTCCTTCCCGTCAGCATTAATAAAGTATAACCCTTTCGAATCCGTAATAGCAGCTGAGCCTTTAGCTCCGTTTCGCTCAGGAAATGCTGTGTAAGCTATGCGCAGTGTAAAAGTTTCGTTATTCCGATAAATTCTGTCTAACTGAATGGTAATTTTTTTGCTGTTGTAACTGTACGCTAAAGAATCTCTTCTACCGTCAGCACGTAGTAGTTTTATTTCTTTGAGTTCAAAATTTTTAGCATCCAACTCAAGTACATCAGCGGGATAGAAATATGGCCTGAAACTAAGGGTGGCCATACCGTTTACCTCCTTCTTTTCATAATTGAAACTCAACTCCAGTTTGGTGTGCAATAAATCATGTACCCTTTTGGCTGATGGTTGGTATTCTTTTCCCTCGGAGGTAACCTCTTCAGCGGCTTCCTCTACTATTACGGGAGCTGCTGCAGGTTTTGTTTGCTTTGGTGTGTGGCAGGCAGAAAGCAGCAAAAACGTATAAATAATGAAAAGTGTTCCGTATCTCATGTTTTGGTTGTTAATTTGAAACCGCACACAAAGAAGGAACAAATCGTTTAAGATTACAAGTTATGTACAAGGCGCTCGTCAACGGAAAAGAATATTCCATCGAAAAAAAAGAAGATCAGTGGTTCATCAACAATGAGGCCGCCAATATAGAAGTGGCTTTGCTTCCTGATGGTACCCGACATGTGTTGTTTAACCATGGCTCGTACCACGTAGAGTTGTTGGGCAGCGATGAAACAACTAAACTGCACACTTTAAAAATAAACGGTAAAAAAATAGAGGTAAGTGTAAAAGATCATTTCGACCAATTGCTGGCTCAACTGGGTATGGATAATCTGAGTGCAGCCAAGATGAATGATATTAAAGCCCCGATGCCAGGCATGGTTTTAAGTGTGCTGGTAAAAGCCGGACAAACCATCGAAAAGGGTGAACCTTTGCTGGTGCTCGAAGCCATGAAAATGGAAAACATACTCAAATCACCCGGCTCAGGCGTTATCAAAAAAGTGGCTGTTGCCGCTCAGGATAAAGTAGAAAAAAATCAGGTACTCATTTCTCTGGAGTGATGTATGTGCGAATACTTCTTTTGTGGTTGCTGCTGGGAACAGGCCTTTGTTCCTTTGCACAAAACAATGACTCCTTAGCTAACGGCAAACACCGGTACTATTTCTCCAATGGACAACTGAAACTCGAAAACAGGTTCAAAAACAAACTGGCCAGCGGTACCTGGAAATACTACAACGAGAAAGGACAATTAATCAAGCAGGAAAAATACCGCAAGGGCCATTTAAAATGGACCTTTCATTACAATGAACGGGGCCGCCTCATTCGCATCATTGATAAAAAAGGGAAAGAAACTAAAAAAAGCGACTGCGGATGTTAAGCGCACCTGCTGTGGTTTGGCGAGGGCACCAACCACTTACAGAACCTTAAGCTCAGCGAAACTAAATCAGTGCAATCAGTGGCTGCAAAAAAACTAAAGCATTATTCTTTCGACTGCGCATCCACCACGGCAATAGTAATCATGTTGATGATTTCTCTTACTGTGCTGCCCAGTTGAAGTATGTGCACCGACTTGCGCAAACCCAGCAGTACCGGCCCGATTGCTTCAGCGTTGCCTAATTCCTGCAACAACTTATACGCAATATTACCTGCGGAAAGTTTAGGGAAAATAAACGTATTGGCCGGCTCACCACATAAAGCACTGAACGGGAAATTTTCCTGCAGCAGTTTTTTATTCAACGCAAAATTAGCCTGCATGTCTCCATCCACAATCATATCTGGATATCGTTGGCGCAGCATGTGCACAGCATTTTGAACTTTAGTTGGTGTTTCTCCTTTCACACTTCCAAAATTGGAATAAGACAACATGGCAATGCGTGGCTTTATATTAAACTTCTGTACCTCTTTTGCCGTCAACGCGGTTATTTCTACCAGATCTTCTGTTGAGGGGTCTACGTTAATCGTAGTGTCGGCAAAGAATAAGGTGCCTTTTTTGGTAAGCATAATGTACATACCGGCTACTTTAGTGGCTCCGTCTTCCTTACCAAACACGTGCAGGGCCGGACGAATGGTGTTGGCATAACTGCGGGTTAATCCTGATATCAAAGCATCACCCTCACCGCACTCTACCATCATGCTTCCAAAATAATTGCGTTCCCGCATTAGCTTTTTGGCATCGTATAAAGTCATGCCTTTACGCTGACGTTTTTTCCATAACAACTCAGCAAATGCATTTCGTTTTTCTTCCAGCTCCTGTGTAAGCGGATCTATAATGAGTGTTTCTCCCAGGTCAAGATTATTCTCTGCGAGTATCTGTTCAATCTTTTTACGACTACCTAAAAGAATAGGTTCACACAATCCTTCATCACGCGAAATTTGTGCTGCCTTTAATATTTTGTAATTATCTGCCTCAGCAAATACCACTCGTTTAGGATTTGATTTTGCCTTTTGTGTGATGGCTGTAATAAACTTATTCTCGTGCCCCAGACGGCTGCGCAATTCTTGTTCGTAAGCATCCCAGTCGGTAATGGGGTGTTTGGCTACACCACTATCCATAGCCGCTTTTGCAACTGCAGGTGCAACCGTATAAATTAAACGCGGGTCAATGGGTTTGGGAATAATATATGTTTTGCCAAACGTTACATTTTTTTCGTTGTAAGCCAGATTCACAATTTCAGGAACGGGTTCATGCGCTAAAGCAGCAATAGCACGCACAGCAGCCAGTTTCATTTCTTCATTAATAGTGGTGGCACGAACATCCAAAGCTCCTCTGAAAATATACGGAAAGCCCAGTACGTTGTTCACCTGATTGGGATAATCACTTCGGCCGGTAGCCATCACAATATCTTCCCGTGCAGCTATAGCTTCATTGTACTCAATCTCCGGATCAGGATTGGCCATTGCAAATACAACAGGATCTTTAGCCATAGAACGCAACATATCGGCATTGAGCACATTGCCTTTAGAGAGCCCTACAAACACATCAGCATCTTTCATAGCCTCTTCCAATGTGTTAATGTTGCGGGTAGTGGCAAATTCCTTTTTAGTAATATCCAAATTAGGGCTATCGGTTCTGATAACGCCTTTACTATCGAGCATCACAATGTTTTCCTTCTTCACTCCCAGGCTCACAAACAAACGGGTACACGATATGGCAGAAGCACCCGCACCGTTCACAACCAGTTTTATTTTATCAATTTTCTTTTTAACTACTATCAGTGCATTTAACAAAGCCGCACCACTAATAATAGCTGTGCCGTGCTGGTCGTCATGCATCACCGGAATATTTAATTCCTCTTTCAACCTGCGTTCAATTTCAAAACACTCCGGTGCTTTAATATCTTCCAGATTTACTCCGCCAAATGTGGGCTCAAGTATTTTTACCGTGCGTACAAATTCATCCACATCTTTGGTGTTCAACTCCAGATCAAACACATCAATATCCGCAAATATTTTAAACAGGATTCCTTTACCTTCCATCACGGGTTTTGATGCTTCCGGTCCTATATCTCCCAAACCCAGCACTGCTGTTCCGTTGGAAATTACAGCCACCAGATTACCCTTAATGGTGTACTTGTATACGTCTTCCACGTTTGCGGCAATTTCCAAACAAGGCTCTGCCACACCCGGTGAATAGGCCAAACTTAAATCGCGCTTGGTGTTTGTGGGTTTGGTAGAGACTACTTCTATTTTCCCCGGACGGCCTTTAGTGTGATAAGCCAGTGCATCTTTCTTTAAATTCTCTGCTGAACTATTTTGGTTGTTGCTCATTTGGCAATATTAGAAATTAGGCGATAAAGCATATTTAGTATAAAATTCATTGATATAGGCTACACATTCATCGGCTGTATCAACTACTTTAAAGAGATCAAGGTCTTTGGCATTAATATTATTTTCCTGCTCCAGCATTACTTTTTTAATCCAGTCAATCAACCCTCCCCAGAATTCACTTCCAACCAATACAATGGGAAATTTGGCAATCTTTTGTGTTTGTATAAGTGTGAGCGCCTCGAACAGTTCATCCATGGTACCAAAGCCACCGGGCAACACCACAAATCCTTGCGCATATTTTACAAACATTACTTTACGAACAAAAAAGTAATCGAAGTGAATGAGTTTATCGTAATCAATGTAAGGGTTATGACTTTGTTCAAAAGGTAAATCTATATTAAGACCAACGGATTTGCCATTGTTGTCTTTGGCTCCTTTGTTTCCGGCCTCCATAATACCCGGGCCTCCACCGGTAATCACACCAAAACCATTTTCTGAAAGTTTAGCGGCAATCTCTTCAGCCAGTTTAAAGTATTTGTTATCAGGTTTGGTTCTTGCTGAACCGAATATGGAAACACAAGGACCTATTTTCGACAGTTTTTCAAAACCGCTCACAAACTCCGACATGATTTTAAATATGGCCCAGGAGTCGGAGATTTTAATTTCGGGCCAACGTTTGTTTTCAAAAGCCCTGCGGATACGTTCGTCTTCGTTCATGTTTACGCGTTTTAAAAAGCATACAAATTAAATGTTTTTTTCTGAAGCGAGAGCGGTAAAAACAAAGCCCTTTACTATCAAAGTTTTACCCCCATTTTTATTTGGTAGAATAAACCAATGCCTTTACCTTTAATCTATATTTCAAATATTTTAGCCATGAAAAAAATAATGCTTTTTCTTACCCTGATATGCAGCATAGTGCTGGTTCAGGCTCAACAACCCAAACCCGGAAAACCTCATGCCCATCACCCCAAAGGTAATCCGATGGAAAAAATTGACAAGCGCATTGCACAAATGACCAAGCAGTACAACCTCAATGAAGCTCAACAAAAGCAGGTGCGCGAACTGATGGTGAGCAGCGGAGAAAAAATGAAGGCCGTACGTGAAAAATACAAAGGAGACCGCAAGGCTGCTGCACCTGAAATGAAAATGTTACGTCAGGAGTACCACACAAAATTAAAAACCATATTAACTCCGGAACAATATGCCAAATGGAAAGCAGACGCCAAGGCACGCCATGAAAAAATGAAAATGAAAAGAGAACAAAAAATGCAAGACAAGGCTCCTGCACCATCACCCGTAAAAGAAGGCGATGACGATGATGATTTGAATATTCTTGAAGACTAACTTTTTCAGGTAACAATAAAAAAGCAGCACAAAAAATTGTGCTGCTTTTTTATTGCGGGTGATTATAGCTTCTGAAAATAAATGTGAGAATGTACCTGTCATTTGCAATATGATTCTGAACAATGTTTTCGATGTACATTCCGTCATCAAATAAATAATCCAATTCAGGGTAGAGTTTAACAAACGATTTATCCTGTGCTGTTGCTCCGGCAGGGATATCTGCAAAAACAGTTACTACTTTTTGTGCATTCATATTTTTAATATTGAGTGATAAAGGTAACCCTGTTTACTGCGCTATGATTCCACACCTGTGAAAACTACAACATCTGTCTTTAGATGTGTAACACTACCTGCAAATTTCCTGACCACCTTTGCTGAGTGAAAACTAATTCACCGCTTAAGCGAAAATTAATGAACCCATTCAGCCGATATTTTTTATTAACCTTTTCCACTGTGTTGTGGTCTGCTTGTCTTTTTGCACAATCGCCACCATTAGGCAGCACTATAAATTTTATACTCTTCTCCTCAAGTGGTGCGGTGTCAAACGCGGGAAACACTGTTTTAACGGGAGATGTGGGAACTAACAGCGGTACACCAACAGGCTTTGATACATCTTTAGTAAACGGAACGGTTCACTTAAGTCCCAACGCTGCAACCGCTCAATGTGCCACAGATTTGGGTTTGTTATTTGCCTACCTTGACAGTCTGCCGCACGATAGTCAACTGGCTAACCCCGCAACTTTTGGCAACAGCATGGTACTTACTGCGCGCGTGTATTACCTGAATGCTGCAACCGTGATGACCGATACTTTATTCCTGGATGCACAAAACAACTCCACTGCTGTATTTGTCATCAAAGTGAACGGTGCTCTAACAACAAGTAAACACGCACATGTTGTTTTGCGTAATGGTGCGCAAGCCAAAAACGTGTATTGGAAAATAGAAGGTGCAGCCACCATCATGGACTCCTCCTATTTTAAAGGAACACTGGTATGCCATACAGGAGCCATTTCCATCAAAAACGGAACACACTTAGATGGCCGTGCCCTCACTACCAGTGGTGCGGTTGATGTAACGTCTAACATGTCCAACATACCATTACCGGTAACGTTACTTCAATTTTCTGCCTCTGCATCAAACGGTCAAGTGTACCTTAGTTGGGTAACTGCAACAGAAAACAACAACCATTTTTTCAGCGTTCAAAATTCAGATGATGGAATGTTGTTTAACGATATTGCCATTATAAATGGAGCAGGAAACAGTCTTGAGCCTGTTTATTATTCAACAGTTGATTATTCGCCACTTAATGGCCTTTCTTACTACCGCCTGAAACAAACAGATTTTAACGGCAGCTTTAAATATCTGAAAACAATACCTGTACAAATACGGACTTCAAATTTTGCAAGCATCAGTTTATTCCCTAACCCCGCAAGCAACAATGTAACAACATTGATTGTTGAAGGAGAGAAGGGCCACTCTGTTCTTGTTGAGTTAACTGATATAACAGGCAAAATACATTACTCTGCAAACTCACTTATAGAAAGCGACAAGCATATATTAACTATCCCATTGAACAAACTGAAGACAAAAGGAACATATCTGGTATGCGTTTCGGGCAACACCAACCGTTACTTCAAAAGACTAATAGTTCAGTAATTCATGTATTAGGTTTGTTAGACTGGCGGGGTGCTTTTCTTAGGAAGGGTGCCCTGCTTTTTATATGATACTACCTCAACAAAAAATCTATACCCGTCATATTTAACCGTGAATTATGTAATTCCTATTCAGATGGATGTAACGATTAAAAATGCCTCCCATCAGACCTTTGTGGGGTAAAATATTTTTACACTAATTAACTATATACAGTACATGAAAATCAAGAAAATTTTAACAACGCTTGTCATTGCATCCGTTGTATTAATCGCAGCTTGCAAAAAAGACAATTTTGAAGAAATTGTCGGAGTATGCCCGCTCGTAGTTGCCACCAGCCCGGTAGCTAATGCTACGGCTGTCTCTACAGGGAAAGTTGTAACCGTAACCTTTAACGAGAGAATGGACCCCGCAACAATTAACAAGGCCACCTTTACACTTAAAGGTGCAACACGCGTAGAAGGAACCGTAACTTATGACGATCTTACCAAGACCATGAGTTTTAC
>JAGPCK010000012.1 GCA_018058135.1 Bacteroidia bacterium
GCTGCGGCTGTTGGTTCGTTAATGATACGTTTTACGTTCAAACCGGCAATTTCTCCGGCCTCTTTGGTAGCCTGACGTTGTGCATCGTTAAAGTAAGCAGGTACGGTAATTACCGCTTCGGTTACTTCATGGCCCAGGTAATCTTCAGCAGTTTTTTTCATCTTTTGCAGAATCATGGCTGAGATTTCTTGCGGAGTAAACATGCGTCCGTCAATGTTTACACGCGGGGTGTTGTTGTCACCTTTTTCCACGCTGTAGGGAACGCGTTTGGTTTCGAGTGTTACCTGATCGAAACTGTTGCCCATAAAACGTTTAATAGAGAATATGGTGTTGCGCGGATTGGTAATCGCCTGACGTTTGGCAGGGTCACCCACCTTACGTTCACCATCTTTCATAAATGCCACAATAGAGGGAGTTGTTCTTTTTCCCTCAGCGTTGCTGATCACCACAGGCTCGTTACCTTCCATTACGGCTACGCAGCTGTTGGTTGTTCCTAAGTCAATTCCTATAATTTTTCCCATAATAATTTAATGTCTTTTTCGGTTGAAGCATTACCTATCAAGGGTCTTGCCAAAGGGAATTTCTGCCAAAAACCGACAGGATTGTCAGCATGGCTGCGGGTTTGCCCCCAAAGGGCGGTGTCAAAACGTCAGATTAGAAGAACTTGAGGTTCTTGAGTGTAGGGCTGTTGGCCATTTCTACCCACATTTGGGGTGATACGGGAACTCCGTTAATGCTGCTTTGGTTGCGGCTACTGAAAATGCCCAAGCCGTTGCGGATATTGGTGTATTGCGTACTTTTTTGCACCACACCAAAAGAAGGGGCATTGATTAAAATGTAGCTGGCCAAATCCTGCGAGGCTCCGTATATCATAAAATCAACCTTGTAGGCCCTGCGTTTCACGTTGTTGGTGACAGGGATATTCGCAGACAAAAAACTGAACAGGTTAATTTGAGAGATAGAAAATGATTTGCGGTCTCCACCCAGGGCATTGTCTGTTTTTTGCCCTTTGATGGCCGGCCAGTCCAGCACACGTTGAACAGAGTCAATTACCTGCCCGCCATTATTTGTTAAGTAGTCAGTGTAATACATTCTGATAACCAGGTCGTACATGTAAGCATTTCTGGCAGTTTCCCAGCTTACTGAATAATACTGGTTAGATTTTACTTCGAAAGGAATTTGTAAGGTACGTGAGGGGTTTCTCCAGTTTACGCTGTCTACCAAAGTGGTGGTTCCTCCGAAAGTGGTGTTGGTTTCGTTGTTGGTAATCTCCAGCTCGTAGGTCGACCACTTGTCTAAGGGCTGGTCGGTGTAGTAAAGAAAGTTGCTGTCGCTGGCAAACACACCCGGTTTCATGGGGATGGAGTTGTCTTTTTGCAAAGTAACCGATGAGCCGTTGTTGAGGTTAATGAGTTTAACGGTAATGTTTTTAAAGTAGAGGGAGTCAGTTATTTTGGCGTAATCATACGCATTTCCGGTACCGTTTTGAAAAGTTTTTTGTACACGCACATATTGGCGGGGTTGATTAAAATCAAGCAAGCCGTAAACCACAGCGGTTTCTTTGTAAGGCGCATTGGCATCCAAATCGGTTTCACACGAAGATAGTGCCGTTCCCAGCAGCAGAAGCAGGCAAATAAAGAGTTGTTTGGCTTTCAAAAACATGGCGGCAAATTTAATCGTATTCATCAAACTTTGATGTTTTTTATATATTTGAACAAATGCGGGCAACACGGATAGTTTTTCTCTTAGTACATATTTGCTTAACACAGGTTGCATGGGCCCAGTTAATTGAGGCAGATTTTTCGAACAACTGTTTTACAGATGATTTTAAGGAAAGCACCAAAGGCTGGGAGCAAAACAGCAACATGGATAAGCTGTACCTTATACAAAACGGGCAGTACCTAGTGCACCGCAAAGTCAACCGCAGTGATGTAATTCCCGTGCCTGATTTTGCCTCCTCATCAGCATTGGAGATGAGCGTGAGCATTGCGTTTGAGCGGCACACCAATAAAATGCAAAGTGCCGGTATGGTGTGTATGGTGAGTGCAGCAGGGTTTTATGTGCTGGAGATAAATGAAAAAAAGCAATACCGCATGTGGGTAAAGGCCAATAACGAGCAACTGCTGTTAACCGATGGCGACAAGCTGGGGTGGAAAAAAAGTGAGGCGCTGTTTCAGGGAAAACTCATTAACGGAATTTTGTTGCGTGCCGATAGTGGACGGTTCGATTTGTTTTTTAACAGCGTATACGAAACCTCATTTGAAGATACCACTCTGATGAAAGGTAAACCCGGACTGTACGTGGCAGAGGATACACATGTGTTGTTTGATGAGGTGAGTATACACTGTAAGCCGCTTGCATCAAAAGCAGTTAAGCCTGAACCGGTTCAGGTGCCGCTTACCAAGGAGCAAAAACTTACTGAACTTGAAAAACAGGTGGAGCACTTGCAGAAAGAGTTGCAAAAGTGCCGGGAGCAAAAGCCATAGGCTATTGTACACTTTTCAAAAACAGCTACCTTCGTTGCTTAAATCATTGTTATGTCAACACAGTTGAACAAAGAGGTGAAAAAAATTACCACGCACGTTTTGCAGGAAATGAAAATGCGCGGGGAAAAAATTTCCATGCTCACCGCTTATGATTACAGCATGGCCAAAATTTTTGATGCGGCCAAAATAGATGTATTGCTGGTGGGCGACAGTGCCAGTAATGTGATGCATGGCCACGAAACCACTTTACCCATTACGCTGGACGAAATGATTTCACATGCCTCAGCCGTAATACGTGCCGTTAACCGTTCACTGGTGGTGGTTGATTTACCTTTCGGTTCCTACCAGGGCAATTCAAAAGAAGCACTTAACTCCGCCATCCGCATTATGAAAGAAGCGGAGGCCCATGCGGTAAAATTAGAGGGGGGAGAAGAAGTAGTAGAATCTGTGAAGCGCATATTAACTGCAGGCATACCCGTTATGGGGCATTTAGGACTTACCCCGCAAAGCATTTATAAATTCGGTACGTATGAAGTGCGTGCTAAAGAAAATGCTGAGGCCGCCAAGTTGATTAACGATGCAAGACTATTGGAAGAAGCCGGATGTTTTGCCATTGTGCTGGAAAAAATTCCTTCTTCCCTGGCCAAACAGGTGGCCGAGTCGGTAAAGATTCCCATCATAGGCATAGGAGCAGGCCCGCATGTGGACGGGCAGGTATTGGTGAGTCATGATATGCTGGGTATTAACAAAGATTTTTCACCCAAATTTTTGCGCAGGTACCTCAACCTGTACGATGAAATTCAAAAAGCAGTGGAACATTATGTGGCTGATGTAAAATCAAGCGACTTCCCTAACGAAAAAGAGCAGTACTGACCTTAAAATAGTACTCCGATTTTGGGGTGTAACCTTAGCACATCGCGATTAGGACGGTAGGTGTCAATGTAATCAGGATCATCTTTAGGTAATCTGGATTTCTCAAAATAATGTGTGTAGCCTAAAAAGCCACCTATATAAACACGGTTACCTAATACTACATCTACATTTGCACCTGCGCCCAAACCCATGCTGTTGTACCTACATCCACAGGTGTAAATTACATCTCCAAACATATTTTGACTCAGATATACCTGCTCAATCCCAGTTCTGTATGAAATCATTGATGATGCAGATGCTGTTATTGATAGTAATTTATTCAATCTAATGTCAGCCAAATGGTAATCAAAAGTTAATGAAAAATCATCATAGTCCATTATCATTACTTCACCAGTGTTTGCTGTCCCATTATTTATTTTCTTTCTTACATCGCCATAAGAAATACCATATGAATAGGAAGAAATACCAACCATAGTCTTTTGACCAATTTTGCGTGCATATTTAATGTATGATGGGATTAAGGGTGATGTCGCTTCCATTCGAATAGGTATCCAAGCTAACCATCCATCACTTTGGTAACTCATAGGTTGCCGGTTAAAGAACAAAGCGGCACTTCCACCTACTTCAAATAAGTTTTTACGAAGTCTTTTTTTTAATTCGGGATTTTCAGATGTGTTTGTAGCTTGTGCCTTAATGCTGCCAAGACAAGCTATGATGAGGAATAGTTTTTTCATGCAGTTGTGTTTTACTGTATTGTTCCGGAAATAAGTTGAGTTCATCCCTTAGGCAAATACAAGATAAAGATAAATTTATTATTTGAAAAAACATAGCTTTGAAAGCAGTTTATCAGATTACTCAGCATATACTAAACCCTTGGTTACACCACACATACTCTTCGAAGACAATCACCTGATAGCAGCTTTTAAGAAAGCCGGCCAAACCGTACAACCTGAGCCTGGTAAGCCACTTAGTCTGGAAGACGAGGTAAAACACTACATCAAAGAAAAATACCAAAAACCCGGTGATGTTTTTTTAGGCGTAATACATCGGTTAGATATGCCGGTGGAGGGGATTGTGTTATTTGCCCGAACCAGTAAGGCACTCACCCGTATGAACGAACAGTTTCAAAAGCGGGAAGTAACAAAAATATATGAGGCTCGGGTAGAGCATATGCCGCCTTTGGAATCAGATTTAATAACTCACTGGTTGAAGCGTGATGAAAAACGCAACATGACCAAAGCCTTTGTAAGTGAGGTGCCCGGAGCCGATAAAGCACAACTAAGGTACACGGTTCTATCAAAAAAGGGAAATCAAACGTTACTACGTATTGAATTACTCACCGGCCGCAAGCACCAGATACGCGCACAGCTATCAGCCATTGGCTGCCCCATTGCAGGGGATGTAAAGTATGGGGCAACTCAATCATTTGCCGACCAGAGCATAAAACTCATGGCGGTAGAATTGGGGTTTTTGCATCCGGTCACCAAAGAGAAGGTACTTATTCAGGTTTAGTCCTTATGGGTTTGTGCTTAAACAGGATGCTTAAAATCATTTTTTCTTACACAAGCCTGACTATCTTTGCACCTCATTTTTGAATAGTCAAGAAGTATTAAATTTAGATAAATCATGAACGGATTTTTTAACGTACCTGTACCACACAACGAACCTGTTTTAAATTATGCTCCCGGCAGTGCTGAGCGCAAAGCATTAAAAGATGCCATAGCAGAAGCCCGCGGCAAGCAACTGGATATACCCATGTACATTGGAGGCAAAGAAGTGCGCAGTGGTAAAACGGCCGACATTCGTCCGCCACATGACCACCAACATGTTTTGGGTAAGTTTCACATCAGTGAGGCCGGTCATGTTACAGATGCTATCAACGCAGCTTTGGCAGCCAAGCCGCAGTGGGAAGCATTAACATGGGAGCAACGTGCAGCGATATTTTTAAAAGCAGCAGAATTAATTGCGGGTCCGTACCGGGCTAAATTGAATGCAGCTACCATGCTGGGCCAAAGCAAAAATGCCTACCAGGCTGAGATTGACAGCGCTTGTGAGATTATTGATTTTTTACGTTTTAATGTGCACTTCATGAGTTTGATTTATAAAGATCAGCCTCAAAGCGCCAAAGGTATCTGGAACCGTTTGGAGTACCGTCCGTTAGAAGGATTTATTTATGCTTTAACTCCTTTTAACTTTACTGCTATTGCAGGCAACCTTCCCAGCAGCGCGGCCATGATGGGCAATGTGGTAGTTTGGAAACCCAGCAATACACAAGTATATTCAGCCAACGTGCTGATGGAAATATTTAAAGAGGCAGGTGTACCTGATGGGGTTATCAACCTCATTTATCCGAGTGGTCCGGTTGCCGCAGAGGTTATTTTTAACCACGCTGATTTTGCCGGTATTCACTTTACGGGTTCAACCGGAGTGTTTCAGGACATCTGGAAAAATATTGGTAACAACATTCATAAATACAAAACCTATCCGCGTATTGTAGGTGAAACAGGAGGTAAGGATTTTGTGATTGCGCATAAATCTGCTCATGCCAATGTGGTTGTAACAGCCCTTTCCCGTGGGGCGTTTGAATACCAGGGTCAGAAATGTTCTGCTGCTTCACGTGCCTATGTTCCGTCTAACTTGTGGCCCGCAGTTAAAGAGGGTTTAGTAAAAGATATAGCCTCGTTTAAAGTGGGTCCCGTGGAAGATTTCAGAAATTTTGTGAATGCAGTAATTGATGAAAAATCATTTGACAAACTGGCCAAATACATTGACGAAGCTAAGAAAGACAGCAGCTGTGAGATTATTGCAGGTGGCGGATACGATAAGAGCAAGGGCTGGTTTATTGAGCCTACGGTAATTGTTACCAGCAACCCAAAGTACACTACTATGTGTGAAGAGTTGTTTGGTCCGGTACTCACTATTTATGTGTATGACGAGAACAAATTTGAAGAGACGTTGGAAATATTGGATGGCACATCTGAATATGCTTTAACCGGAGCCGTATTGGCACAAGACCGTTACGCCATTGATTTGGCTACATGGAAACTTCGTAATGCAGCGGGTAACTTCTACATTAATGATAAACCTACAGGAGCAGTGGTGGGGCAGCAGCCTTTTGGAGGTGCACGTGCGAGCGGAACCAATGATAAGGCCGGGGCCATGCAAAACCTGATGCGTTGGGTGAGCACCCGAACAATTAAAGAAACCTTTGTTCCACCAGCGGATTACAGATATCCGTTTATGGAAGCAGAATAAAAGCAAAAAGCCCTCTTTTGGAGGGCTTTTGATTTTTCATTTGTTTAGCTAATTATAGTTTTAGCTGGTGGTTGTCGGTTTGTTGTTTACAAATCTAACCCAAAAAAGATTTTAACCTAACACTTCGTGAAGTATATTTTAATCTTTTTATGCCTTTCTCTTTAATCTGGCGAACACGTTCACGGGTGAGGCCAAACTTTTCGCCTACTTCTTCCAGGCTCATTTCCGTTCTGCCACACAGGCCAAAGTAGTGGCATATAATTTCTCTTTCCCTTTCCGATAAGGTAGACAGGGAGCGTTCGATTTCTTTACGAAGTGATTCGTGTATTAAAAACTTATCCGGCTCGGGCTCATCGGTACTTTCCATTACACCTAATAAGGTGCCTTCTTCACCTTCCTGAAAAGGTGCATCAACTGACACGTGCCTGCCCGACATACGCATAGTTTCTGCAACTGCTTCTTCATCTATTTCCAGAATGGCAGCCAGTTCAATGGCAGTAGGCTCTCGTTCCAACTGCTGTTCCAATGCAGAGTAGGCCTTGGTGATTTTACTGAGCACACCCACCCGGTTAAGCGGGAGCCTTACAATGCGAGCTTGCTCAGCCAAAGCCTGCAAAATAGATTGTCGAATCCACCAAACGGCATAGGAGATAAATTTGAAACCGCGGGTTTCGTCAAAACGTTGGGCCGCTTTAATTAGACCCATGTTTCCTTCATTGATTAAATCACATAATGTTAGTCCTTGGTTTTGGTACTGTTTGGAAACAGATACCACAAAACGAAGGTTTGCGTTTACCAATCTGTCTAAAGCAACCCGGTCCCCTCCTTTAATTCTTTTGGCAAGGGCCACTTCTTCTTCTGCCGTAATCATGGAGACAGCACCTATTTCTTGGAGATATTTATCTAACGATCGGCTTTCTCTGTTGGTAATTTGCTTACTGATTTTAAGCTGTCTCATAGGCGGTTGGTGGGGGTTAGGTGATTTAAAATGTAAATTCCTTCATTTGGATATTTTGCATAATCCGAAATTACATTACCCATTTGAGCAATTTTTAAAATGGTTGCACCAGCCCACTAAAATTTATTTAAACTATTGAAAAGCAATAAATTAAAATTTATTTTAACGATAATTTGGAATAGTTCTATGCAAATCAATGAATTAGGTAAAGTGCAGTGCTATCAAGAATGAGTTTAGAAGGAGCGAAGAGGTGATTTGATATGTATTAGGATTAAACACCAATGTATATTCTTTTCGTTTGAATTAGAAAGAGCTAGTAGTAGTTTTCCATTAAATCACTATGTTTTATAGATTATGTTTTATATAATGCGCCTAAATTCAGTTAGTATAGGAAAATGAAATCAAAAATATTCTTGGCGGTGATTTGCGTAACGTGTGGCATTGGTTTGGGCTACTTTATCGGTTTCAATAAATTTCATAAAAAGCACACAACTTCGGTTTCATCTTCAGCCAATGGTTCAAGTGTTAGTTTTGGAAAGTACATCAATCCTACTTTATCATGTTACGGACCTCACATTAAAGAACTACGGTCATTTCGTTTACAAATTGAAAAGTATCTAAATCAAATTCACCAAACAAATCCTGAATTAAAGGTTTCTTATTATTTCAGAGATTTAGCTAACGGTATCTGGATTGGTATAAATGAAAAGGAGGAGTTCAGTCCGGCCAGTTTATTAAAATTACCGGTTATGATTGCAGTATTGAGAGAGGCAGAGAAGAACCCTGATTTTTTTAATAAAAGTATTGAGTTTAAAAGTGCAGATTTTACAGGTGTGAGTGAAGAGGCTGGTTTCCCAAAACAAGATGGAAAGTTTTATACCATTGATGAATTGATAACTCATATGATTGCCTACTCAGATAATGCAGCTACCTTATTATTGCATCAATATGCAGGTGAGGTAAAAGTGAAAGAAGTGGAAGACTTTCTTCACCAGCACGTACCTGAGAATGGTACAGCCAATACCAATTTTATTTCAGTAAAAGACTATGCAGCTGCGTTTAGGGTACTGTATAACTGTTCGTATCTGGGAAAAGAAATGTCTGATAAAGCTTTGAGTTATTTGGCACAGTCGCGTTATAAATCAGGTATACGTGCAGCTTTGCCTGATTCAATTGTATTGGCACATAAGTATGGTGTGCGAGATAACGGTAATGTAAATGGTAAAGAAGTTAAAGGCTACCAGTTGCATCATTTCGGGATTATATATTACCCGGCTAAACCTTATTTATTAGGTATAATGACAAGAGGAGGTGATAAGTCAATAAAAGAAAAAGTTATTGAGGATCTTTCAAAAATCACGTTCACTCAGGTGGATGAACAAATGAAGAGTCCAAACTTTGCACAAATTACACCTTAATGGATGTTTTTGAAGCGAACTCTGTGGGGTTGTGTATCACCAAGTCGTTGCTTTTTATTCTCTTCGTATTCGCTGTAGTTTCCTTCAAACCAATACACCTGAGAATTTCCCTCAAAGGCCAGAATATGTGTGGCTATGCGGTCAATAAACCAGCGGTCGTGGGAAATTACCACCACACAACCTGCAAAGTTTTCTATGGCTTCTTCTAAAGCACGTAGTGTATTAACGTCAATGTCATTGGTTGGCTCGTCAAGTAGCAGTACGTTTCCACCTTCTTTTAAAGTAATGGCTAAGTGCACACGATTTCTTTCTCCACCGGAAAGCACACCAACTTTTTTACTCTGGTCTGTTCCGCTGAAATTGAATTTTGAAATGTAGGCACGGGCATTAATTTGTCTTCCTCCGGCAATCATAGTTTCTGTTCCGCCACTTATTACTTCGAATACACTTTTATCTGGTAGCAAATCTTTGTGGCTCTGATCCACATAAGCTACTTTCACTGTTTCTCCTACTTTGAATGTGCCACTATCGGGTTGTTCTAATCCAAGCATCATGCGAAAGAGTGTTGTTTTACCTACGCCATTCGGGCCAATGATGCCAACAATACCTCCTTTAGGCAAAGAGAAACTGAGGTTTTCATACAATAATTTGTTGCCGAAAGCTTTGCTGATGTTTTGCGCTTCAATAACTACATCTCCCAAACGTGGCCCCGGAGGAATAAAGATTTCCAACTGTTGTTCTTTCTCTTTCTGTTCCTCGTTGAGCATTTTTTCATATGCCCCTAATCTGGCTTTTTGTTTAGCATGTCGGCCTTTTGGACCCATACGTACCCACTCCAACTCACGTTCCAGAGTTTTGGCGCGTTTGCTTTCTTGTTTTTCCTCCTGAGCTAATCGATTTTGTTTTTGCTCTAACCAACTGGTGTAATTGCCTTTCCACGGGATACCTTCTCCGCGGTCAAGTTCTAAAATCCATCCCGCTACATTGTCAAGAAAATAACGATCGTGGGTTACGGCAATTACAGTTCCGGGAAAATTTTTCAGGTACTGCTCTAACCAGTCTACTGATTCAGCATCGAGGTGGTTGGTTGGTTCATCCAGCAAAAGAATATCGGGGTTACTCAACAGCAAACGACACAAGGCCACACGTCTGCGCTCTCCACCTGAAAGAATATTCACCGGAGTATCTGCATCAGGGCACCGTAAAGCATCCATAGCTTTCTCCAGTTTATTGTCTAATTCCCAGGCATCGGTTTGTTCCAGTTTCTCCATCAGGTTGGCCTGTTTGTCAAGTAACTTATTCATGGCCTCATCACTCATGGGTTCAGCGAGTTGGTTGTTTACTTCATCAAATTCTGCCAACAAATCAGTAATGTGCTTAACGCCTTCTCTTACCACCTCTATCACACTTTTGTTTTCGTCCAATTGAGGTTCCTGTTCCAATAAACCGATTTTGTATGAGCCGTCAAATACTACTTCTCCCTGAAAGTTCTTGTCTATTCCTGCGATAATTCGTAGCAAGCTGGACTTACCTGAGCCGTTTAAACCCAATACACCAATCTTTGCTCCATAGAAAAAAGAAAGGTAGATGTTTTTAAGAACTTGTTTATTAGGTGGGTAAGTTTTATTTACCCCTGCCATAGAAAAGATAATTTTCTGGTCGCTCATCTTGTAAAATTTAAGGTGCAAATATATATTGAATACTTGATGTAAATCTTTGTTTTTGTAAGGGAAAAAATTAAGATTTGCTAAGGTTTAGTGAAGTAAAATGTTAAAGCGGAAGATTTTATGCTTAGTGATACCTGTCTGTTTAATTTTTGCAAGTTACAGTCAGTCGTTTGCCACCCATTTAATGGGGAGTGATCTTACTTACCGTTGCAGTAATGACTCCTTTTACTTTGTGCTGAAAGTGTATCGTGATTGCGGTTCTTCCGTATTGGTTTCTACTACGGGACAGGTACTTAACGTAGTAGGAGGAACTCAAAACTTTAATGCCGCTCTTACACATGTAAGCACAAAAGATATTACACCGGTTTGTTCAAGTGCTGTAAGCAAATGCGTAAGCCCAGCGGGAACTGTTGGGTTTCAGGAATATACTTTTGTTTCATCTGTGTTTTTCGGAACACCTGCCAGAGCTGCCATCTGTCAGTGGAGGGTTAGCTGGACACTGGCAGCCCGAAATTCAACTATTACCACCGGTCAGGCAGATCAGAATTTTTTTACTTTCACTACATTTAATCGCTGTTTAGCTCCATGTAATTCGTCACCCTTCTTTACTGATGCACCTATTTCATTGCTTTGCGGCAACCAGGCACAATACATTAACATGAGTGCTGTAGACACTACGGATAGTCCCAGAGATTCTATAAGCTATCATTTGGATACAGCGTGGCAGTCTGCAACAACTATGTGTTCATATGCAACGGGTTTATCTCCCCGGTATCCAGTTCACGCCATAGGTAGTATTTTAAATTTGGATTCCATATCAGGTACATTGCAAATGATACCCATTCCGAATCAGATAGGAGTTTTGGTTATTGCGGTGAAAGAGTGGAGAAAAATTGCAGGTGTTTATCAACTAATAAGTGTTATCAGAAGAGATATACAAATTAATGTGAGCGTTTGTGGTTCAGGAAGAACAAGTCCAATTTTACCCTCACAGGCTCAAAGGCAGGTTTGCCCGGGTCAAAACCTGAGTTTTGTTGTACCCGTTGTTGATCCTGATGCAGGAAATGCAGTTACACTCAGTTGGAGTGGCAACTTTTCAGGAGCAAGTTTTTCTTCTGTTGGTTCACCTATACCAACTGGAAATTTTAGTTGGACTCCTACCAATGCACAAGCCTCTGCAACACCGTATTATTTTTCTGTTTTAGCCAGAGACAATTCCTGTCCATATAATTTGTACTCCACACGTACGTATTACATCAAAGTGAAGTATCAGCCTTTTGCCACAGTAACCCCATCGGGTCCGTTAACCATGACCCCGGGAGATTTGGTTACTTTAACGGCTACCGCTCCGCAACTAGGGTACACGTATCAGTGGTTAAAAAATAACGTGGCCATATCGGGAGCAACATCTTCAGTTTATACAGCTACTACAAACGGTCAATACAGTGTACGCATAAATAATTCAGATAATTGCCCTGATACATCTAACGCAGTGCAGTTGGATTATGTGACGGGTATAAGTACCTATCCCTATTATGAATCTTTTGAACTGAATAGTGGTGGTTGGATAGCATCAGGAACTAACTCAAGCTGGACAAGGTCTGCCATTACCCTAAATAAACCTACCTTAGGTGTAGGTGCCGCTAACGGTTCTTATGCATGGTACACCAATGCAACAGGCAATTACAATAACAACGAAACCTCATACCTTACGTCTCCTGTGTTTGATATGTCAACGGCTTTCGGGGGAACAAATCCGGTGTTGTCCTTTAACATGATGCGCAAGTTATCTACCTCAGATTTATTGTGGGTGGAGTATAATGATGGCGGTGTGTGGACCAAGCTTGGGACATTCGGGGCAGGAACCAACTGGTATACCACCAGCACCCCACCTTATGCCTGGAGCGGAGCATTGGCCAAATGGCATGTGGTCAGTTACATAATACCATTAAATACAATAACCAATAAGAGTGCAGTTCAGTTCAGGTTTGTATTCAGTTCCAATTCAACAGGCAATGAAGAAGGAATTGCTATTGATGATATTCATATTCATTCACAGGAAAATATATGGACGGCAGCCACCTCAGTTACCAATGTTATTCAGCGAAGCACCGGCACTAATACCTGGTTGCATTTTAACTCAGGAGGCAGCAGAATAATCTCTATTAAAGATAACGGGTTTTATCTGGATTCTATACGGGTAAGTTGCTATCGCAATACTGGGGCAGTTCGCAGTTTAAACTCAGGTGGCTTACAATATTATCTTGACCGGAGTTGGGTGATAAGGACCAAAAACGCTCCAAGTATACCTGTTACAGTGCGTCTTTATCTCACGCACCAGGAGTTTAATGCACTCGATGTAGCTGACCCTATCATTAACAGCATCAAACGTATGGGAATTACTAAATACAGTGGTGCCAATCAGGATGGCAGCTGGGCCAACAATTCCACCATCGGGCAGGCTACATTTATTCCCCACACTACAGTTTCAGCGGTAATTCCTTATTTCAGTGGTTATATTCTGGAATTTAATGTGAGTAGTTTTTCGGAGTTTTGGGTAAACAGCGGTACTAATTCTGCCAGTATTCCTTTGCCTGTGGAGTGGCTTACTTTCACTGCTCAACGAAAAGGCAAAGATGCTGTTTTAAACTGGACAACATCTTGGGAGCAGAATAATCATCATTTTGAAGTGGAGCGTTCTATTGCGGGTTTACCTGATGGTTTTAATAAGCTGGAAGACATAGCGGGTAAAGGCAGTGTGGTGTCAGTTGCATCATATACCTATACAGATTATTCACCTGTTGAAAGCGGTACTGTTATTTACCGTTTGAAGCAAGTGGATAATAACGGAGTGTTTGATTATTCGCCTGTAAGAAGTGTTAACTTCGATGATGTTTATACATCAGCTGATGTACAGGTTGCCCCCAATCCATTTGCCGGTACAACCCGTATTTCTGTTATAAATACAATAGCTCAGCAGGCACAAATTACAATAACCAATGCCGGTGCTGATTTTTCTTTACAGAAAGAAATGTATTTAAAGGAAGGCGATTCTAGGTTGGATTTATCAACTAATGAATGGCCAGCGGGAGTTTATTTCCTGCACATTACTACTCCATACTGGAGTAAAGTGGTGAAGCTGGTGAAGCAATAATTTTACTAGGCCTTTTGAAGCGTAAACACCGTAATTTCAGGTAATATTCCAACTCTGCCGGGGTATCCTATAAAACCGAATCCTCTGTTTACATACAGGTGTTGATTGCCTTCAGTGTACATACCTGCCCATTGTTTGTAAATGTATTGTGACGGACTCCATTTAAATGAGCCTATCTCAACCCCGAATTGCATGCCGTGCGTATGTCCGGCAAACATCACATCAATGTCACTATGTTCTTTGCGAACTATAGCATCCCAATGTGACGGGTCATGGGAAAGTAGTAATTGAACCGGAGTTTCTTCCATACCCTGTTTGGCTTTTGCGATATCGCCAAACTTTTGAAAACGTCCTCGGTCTCCCCAGTTTTCTACTCCGATTAATCCCAGTTTTTGTCCGTGTATCGAAATTACTTCGTGCTGATTTCGCATTAAGTTCCAACCCAAGTCTTTGTGGACATCGCACAGGTCAGCCAGATTTTTGGCTTTCTCTTCAGGGCTTGTCCACGTGGTTACATAATCTCCGTAATCATGATTGCCCAGGGTAGAGAATACGCCCATCGGTGCTTTGATGTGCCCGAAGATATCAGTGTATTCATATACCTCGTCCGTTTTGTTGTTCACCATGTCTCCGGTAAAAAAAATCAAATCGGCTTTTTGTTGCATAATCATGTCGATGCCTTTTTTCACGGCATCTTTGTCAAAAAAACTTCCTGAATGTATATCAGAAATCTGTACTATTTTTAATCCGTTGAAACGATCGGGCAACTTGGGGAGATAAATGGTTTGATGCCTTAGCTTATAATCATAAGCACCTTTTACCATACCTTTTGTAAGCATAATAAATGGAATGCCTCCGGCTATAATACCTGCTTGAGTAATAAATTTGGAGCGGGAAATTTTATGTTCAGGATTTTCCTGAGTGCTGGCCGGTGCGGCAGGTGCTGCCGTTCGCATGATTTTGCGTTTTGACCAAATGGACAATCTGCGTAAATCATCAGCAAACAGAAAAGGCAAGGCAATCAGTTTGGAGAAATAAACAGTGGCCAGTGAAGCCATAAAATAATTGCGGAATAATGTGTTTGATTCCAGTTGCGGTACAATAAGGTAACACACACTGCCGGCAATAAAAATCCAGGGGATGGTCCAGAATATTCTTTTAACGAGCAGTTGCCGCTTGTGCGATTTCTTAAAAAGCAGTCTTTTTATTCCGAGCCACAGGTATGCGTCAATAAGCATTACAAAGGCAACCGTGCCTACAATGAGTTTTAATTTAAATATGAGCACTGTGCAGTAATGTTATCAATATCCTCTTTTAATAATTCCGAACCCAATGCGTGTTCCTGTGTATTGGTCAACAGGTGCATTGTCGAGAATGTTTTCAATTTCCTGCATAATCTCTCCAGGAAGAGTCACGTTTATAGCTTTTACGTTTTGCTCGACTTGTTGCGGACGTGATGCACCTATAATCAGGCTGGTGATGGGTTGTTTACTCAGCGCCCAGGCCAGCGCCAGTTCGGCCATCGAAATATCATAACCCGCAGCAATGGTTTTGAGCATCTCCATTTTTTGATAAAAGCCCTCATCCATACGTTTGGTAGGGAACCACACACCCATTACATCATTAGATGCGCGTGAATCAGCAGGTACATGGTCGCGTGTGTATTTACCGGTTAGCAAACCCTGAGCAAGTGGAGAGTATACCACAATACCCAGTTGTTCTTTCTGGCAAACGTCCATCACATCTACTTCCAGTGAGCGATTGAGCATGTTGTAAACAGGTTGGTTGGATACAGGTTTGCGCCAGCCGTTGTGTTCGCAAATACGCATGGCATTGGTTATTTGTACAGCACTCCACTGGCTTACACCCCAGTGTAAAATGTAGCCTCGTTCTACCAGGTTGTGCATGGCATAACAGGTTTCTTCCAAAGGCGTATCAATATCGTAGCGGTGGCATTGGTACAAATCAATGTAGTCGGTTTTTAAGCGTTGAAGAGATGCTTCACAGGCGCTGCGTACATGGCGTATGGAAAGGCCCTGATTCATCCAGTGCTCACTCATGGGGCCGAATACCTTGGTACCTATAATAACTTCTTCCCGTTTAATGGTTTTTAGAAAATCGCCCAGCACCTTTTCTGACTCGCCTTTGTTGTATATATCAGCTGTATCAATGAAGTTAATACCCAGGTCCAGCGCGCGTCTCATGCATTCAAACGCAGTAGAGTTGTCAATACCCAAACCTGTAGTGAGCCAGGTGCCCAAACTTATTTCGGAAATATATAATCCTGAATTACCCAGTTGTCTGTATTTCATATCCGCTTATTTTTGCGCAAAGTTAACCAACACCATCTAACTATTTTGGGCAAGCAGCAAAACAAATCGAAAAAAGGTGCCAGCGGCTTTTTGCAGCAGGTAAAGCGCGGGATATTTTTCCTGTTGTTGCAGTTTATTCAGTGGAGTTTGCTGTTTATCTGTTTGTACCGCATAGTGCCTGTACCATTAACCCCTTTACACATTATCCGTCTTTTTGAAGAACGAAAAGACGATAAAGAAACCCGCTTGGAAAAAGACTGGGTGGCAATAGACGAAATGTCGCCCAACATGCCACTCGCTGTGGTAACCTCAGAAGACCCCAAATTTTTTGAACACTTCGGGTTTGATTTTGAGCAAATCAAAAATTCACTGGAGCGTAACATAGAGAAAGGAAAAAAACTTCGTGGAGCCAGCACCATTACTCAACAAACTGCCAAGAATTTGTTTTTGTGGCCCAAGCGCAGTTGGTTACGCAAGGGTATAGAAGTGTATTTTACACTGACCATTGAAACCTTCTGGAACAAGAAACGTATTCTGGAGGTTTACCTCAACATCATTGAAATGGGTGATGGTATCTACGGTGCAGAGGCAGCTGCTCAGGAATATTTCAGCAAAAGTTGTGAGAATTTGTCAAAAAATGAGGCAGCTTTAATAGCAGCCGTATTGCCTAATCCGCGCAAATGGTCACCGGCTAAGCCTACTGCCTATATTCGCAAAAAGCAGCAACGTATTGTGCGTTACATGAAGTATGTTGATATGGAGGCGCTGAATAATAATTAATTAAAATTATTCGTTGAAATTCGAAAAATTCTATAAATTCGAATTATCAAATCCAAAATATATGAAAAAGCTGCAAGTTTACCAAGTTGTTTTCCTGTTTGTATTAACATTTACAATCGGTTGTAAAAAGGAAAGTCAATTGCCAGACCTTGATAATAGAAATCCGATAATTAATTCTAATTCTGGCGGAATAAACATTTTTACAGGCTCCTCTCAAAATCCGTATGCTATAAGTAATATTAGATTTGTTAAATCTATTTTCAGTACACTATCAGATCCATTTGCACAACAACTTGGTGCTGCTGCAATGGACCCTAACGCAAAATGGCTCTACATTCGACTTAACCCAACCACAGAGATTCATTACACAGCAGTTGAAAGCATGATTGCAGCCGATACAGCCATTCACTTATTCAATCATCCATTAGATACACCTACTTACATAACATCAACTTGGGAAGATTTTTCTGAAGCTAATTTTAAAAATCAGTTTTATAATGACGACTATCTTTATACTGTAATACGCGTAAGCTCCACTGTGAGGCCAGGTAATGTTCCTTACACAATTCTTGATACGCTATACATACCTAATGATGACGAACCCTATCTCGATTTTTTTGCTCATATGGTCACTAATAATATTGATAACCAAACCATGTTTATTATTGAAAACGAGTACCCTGATTTGTATGAGATTTTACTTGAAAACGATAGTCAACTTGTACACGTATCACCCAAGTATTTAGATAAGTACAAAACAAATAGTATTTTCAGTGGTGCTTTCAACTCAGTTTTTGGAGGGCTGAGTTCAATTTTTAATGGAGCATCAAATTTATTTGGTTGGGGGGTGCAGCCTAGTGGTTATTTATATGTTTATGATGACGCACAAGGCGCGAATGTGCCTGTTATGGGCTGTAGGGTGGATGCAATTCATTGGGGTAAAACAGTAAGCGGATGGACAGATGTTTTTGGCCATTTTCAAATTAACCGTAGGTTTTTGTTTGGCTCATTAATAACAATGGTCTATGATAACGGGCTGTGTAAGATTAAACAGTTTGATACACACAGCGGATGGGTGGCAACTGTACCTGTGCAATGGGTATTGAATGCGGCTACCCATATAAGTGGGTTTTACAGTGCATCTCAAATGGCTAATTTAAGTAAAACATACACGGCCCACACACAAGTAAGGTTTTGGAGTATGATAACAAACGGAGCGTTTGAGTCGTATTTTATGAATATTGCAAAAGGCATAACTATCAATGCAGGTCGCATAACTATTTTTGCCCACTGGGCTGATAATTCTGGTGGTGCAAGTGCGGCCATGTTGGGGTATTTAGGGTCGATAAATTCAGGCATGGAGCTGGTGCTGCTTAAGCTAGGTGCACCCAGCTTATCTACCTCCCCAAAACCAAGACTGTTTTGGGGATATTTACCGGATGTAACAATTAGAATGGATGCAACACCAGCAGTTGATGAAGATTATCACAAATTTGGAATTTCTAAATCAACCTTGTACCATGAACTTGCTCATGTAAGCCATTATTTTAAAGTGGGCAACTCTTTTTGGATTGAAAATATTAATCATGTATTAGCTGCTAATCCGGGTTACGGTGGCAACCCATCAACAGATGCCCATTCTGAATTCTTTTGTTTAACCGAGGGCTGGGCAGAGTATATAGGGCAATTGTATGCAAGTATGAGGTATCCCGGTTTTAGTTTTCAGCATTCATATTATAAAGGAGGTTCTGTGAGCGGGATCTATCTAACACATTTGGAAAATGGAGAAACATTTAACAACGAATACATACCCAAAGGTCTTTTTTATGATTTGACAGATGAGGAGCCGGGGGTGGGTAATGATGAAACTATTTACGATAAGTTGGATAATTATACAACGGGACAAATGTTTCAATGTTTAAATTCGCAAACCGATAATATTCCTGATTTTAAAGCTAGATTAGTTAGTCTATGGGGAGGGAATCAAAGTCATCTAAACGATTTATTTGATGAGTATGGATTCTAAAGTATTATCAATTATATTTTATAATATTGCTGTTCTATTATTTGCTGGCTGTGAACCAGAAAGAATAAGCATTGAAGGCCCTCCAATAAATGCTCACTATATTGTTGAACCGGATACAGATATTGTAAAAGTTGGCGATACAGTTTACATATCGCTTGAAATTCCAGCTCATTTTTTATTGAACAATGGTGATTCGCAGTTTATTTTTGATGGAGATTTTGATTTACCTATAAGTATGAAAAAGTACGATATTTCAGAACCGGGTTCAGTTTGGAGTTTGCCTTCTTTGCAAGATTGTCATACATTTTCAGTATATGGTTATTTTAGCAAAAATAAAAATGGAACAGGAGTAACAGGAATAAACACGCTGTTGACAAACGGGGTTTATCTATTCAAAATGGGAATCATTCCTTTAAAGCAAAATCTTTTTTGGTTTACTGTTACACGTGATGGTTATTTTCATTCGGGTAAACTAAATACCTATGTTTATTCAGACTTTGCAGGAGTAAACAGGAATCATCATTTAATAGATACAATCCCGGGGATGCAAGGATGGCTAAGTACTGATGAGGCTAACGAAGGGACATTTGCATTTCAAGTAACAGATTAGTAACCCTTAACAGGCATTTAAATACTCTCTTTTCTCTAAGGCTTAAACAAGCTCATAATACTCTGAAAATTTTTGTAATAAGCTATGAGTAGTTTTTTTTAAATTTTATTCTTATTTTATTTGGACTATCTATTTTTGTTGCCTGTGATCCTGAAAGATTAGGAGAAGAAGATTACTTCATATCCAACACCGACTTCATTATATCGCCCGATACGTCAGAAATCAGGATTAATGATACCATTTGGATTGCTTTTGAGGCAAGCAATGTTTTTACAGCATCTACAGGTAGATTCAAAGTTGTTTCGGATGTTGATGCCAACATGCCTATTTGGGTTTACAGGATAAATACAGGTAGCACTTGGATTAGGGCAAGTATATTAGATTGCGGTTATGTTCCAATAGAGGGCAATTATACTACACATGCTGGTACAAATTCTATATCCTATTTTACTCCAATTTATTACAATAATAAGTATCATTTTAAAATGGGTTTTGTTCCACATGTAGCAGATACATTCTTTATTCAGGTGAAGTCGAGTATTGAACAAAAAAAAGGAGAAGCATTTGAAATTAAAGCATCTTTTTTGGGCACAAAACAAAATCTGGATTTAATTACACCTCACGACTATTGGAACAAAAGTTATGATACCCAATCAGGTTTATATGCTTTTGTTGTGCATTGGACTAGATTGTTAATTATAGCATCACAGTATTGCTGAATTCAATTAGATGCTCATATACCCAAAACAGGAAATGGAGCATAAAAAACAATAAGAAACATATCTCATTATATTTGCGGCATGAGTAAAGTACGACCTTTGATTTTGGTTTCGAACGATGATGGCATCACAGCTCCGGGCATACGGGCTTTGGTAGAAGCCGTGCAACCATTGGGTGATGTGGTGATTGTGGCACCCGATAGTCCGCAGTCGGGTATGGGCCATGCTGTTACTATAAGTAAACCCTTGCGTTTAGATCAGATTCGTACGGATATTTACGGGGAGTTGCAGGCTTGGCAATGCTCAGGTACTCCTGCTGATTGTGTGAAACTGGCAGTTTCCAAAGTGCTGCACCGCAAACCCGATTTATTGGTATCAGGTATTAACCATGGTTCCAATTCTTCTATTAACGTGATCTATTCAGGCACTATGTCGGCCGCTGTGGAAGGAGCCATTGAAAGCATTCCTTCCGTAGGTTTTTCTCTGCTCGACTACAGTTACGATGCCGATTTCAGTTATGCCAAAAAGGTGGCGAATACCGTAGCCAAAAATATTTTGACTAATGGTTTGCCAAAAGGCACTTTACTTAATGTGAACATCCCTAAACTAAAAGAAGCTGAAAGCAAAGGAATAAAAGTTTGCCGGCAAGCATTAGCTAAATGGGAAGAGGAGTTTGACGAGCGCAAAGACCCTAATGGCCGTACCTATTATTGGCTCACCGGAAAATTTGTGAACTACGATAAAGGGGAAGACACCGATGAGTGGGCATTGCAAAATGGCTACGTATCCTTGGTGCCTGTACATTTTGACCTCACTGCACATGAGAGTATAGCATTTATTAATCAATGGAACCTGAATGATTAAGTTAGACAAAGACCATTTTTTAGTCGGTTTTATTCCGGCCCTTATTATGCCTGTATTGGTAGGTGTAGGATATTATTTTTACAAGTTCGGATTTCAATCGTCTGAAGACTATATGGAGATTTTTTTACGGGAAGAAATGTTATCTCCTCTATTGGCTCTCGGTTGTTTTTTTAATCTGGTTATCTTTTTTGTGCTGCTCAAGTTATATCTGGAGCGTAGTGCGCAAGGGGTAATTTTTGCTACCATACTTTACGGAGTAGGTATTGCTATACTGAAAATGTTTTAACGAATGAAGTACTATCTCATAGCCGGTGAAGCCTCAGGAGACTTGCATGCCTCTAACCTGCTGAGGGAATTAAAGCTTTGCGGCAACGATGCGCAATTCCGTGGTTTTGGTGGTGATTTGATGCAGGCCCAGGGAATGGAGGTAGTGAAACATTACCGCGAAATGTCGTTTATGGGCATTATAGAGGTGCTTAAAAATCTGGGTTCCATTTCGCG
The DNA here is from genome assembly GCA_018058135.1 of Bacteroidia bacterium. GTDB lineage: Bacteria > Bacteroidota > Bacteroidia > UKL13-3 > UKL13-3 > JAGPCK01. The sequence continues at coordinate 21,624 of JAGPCK010000012.1, forward strand.
CAATCTGGCATTGGCTAAAGAAGATATATTGGCCTACCAACCGGATGTACTTATTCTGGTAGACTACCCCGGGTTTAACTTGCGCATGGCTCAGTTTGCAAAGAGCAAGGGCATTAAAGTGATTTATTACATCTCTCCCAAGTTGTGGGCATGGAAAGAATCACGGGTAAAAAAAATGCGTGCGTACGTAGATTTGCTCTTACTTATATTACCCTTTGAGGTCGAGTTTTACCGCAAGCATCAATATGAAAAAGCCGTTTATGTAGGCAATCCTGTAGTGGATGCTGTGCGTGCATTTCAACCTGATGCTGATTTCAGAAGAAAGTATCAGTTAGAAAATAAAAAGATAATAGCCCTTTTGCCGGGTAGTCGCGTGCATGAGCTGGAACACATGCTGCCGCTTATGCTAAAGGTATCGGAGCAATTTGAAGGGTATGAATTTGTAATTGCACAGGCACCGGGGTTAGACGACAGCATTTACCAACATTTGCTTAACGGCTCGCGCATTAAGGTAGTAAAGGCACATACGTATGATTTGTTGTCGAATGCAGAAGCCGCTTTAGTTACCTCCGGCACAGCTACTCTGGAAACGGCTTTGTTTCATGTGCCGCAGGTTGTTTGCTATAAAATAAGTGCAGTTACTTACGCTATAGGTAAACCCTTTGTCAAAATAAGCTTGTACTCCTTACCTAATATTATTGTGGGAAGAGAGATTATACGGGAGCTCATTCAAAGTGATTTAACAGTGAGCAATATGGTAGAAGAGCTTAAGGCAGCATTACCCACCGGAACCAAGCACAGCAGTATAACTTCAGGATACACTGAGTTAGCTAAACTGCTGGGTAATACCCATGCTTCAGCAAATGCAGCAAAAAAAATCACGGAGTTTTTGCAGTAAACCTCTGAATACATATATTTGCACCCCACAAAGGGGGATTAGCTCAGCTGGCTAGAGCGCTTGCATGGCATGCAAGAGGTCAACGGTTCGACTCCGTTATCCTCCACTAAATTGGCATACTCAGGTTTAACCTTGGTATGCCAGTTTTTTATTCGCCAGCTCCTGCTTTTAGCTGGCAATCCAAAGAAATACCCAATTTATTTGTGGGGACGAAACCGGTTGTTTTTCTTATCATACATGATTCCTTAAGGAAACACCATATTTTGAATAAGTTGTTTCTCCTGATAGCTTGCTGAGGACCATGTTCCATAAGGTTCAGGCTATATGCGATAATCTAGTTGATTTAATCTACAGGGTTCAACACCTGATCATCCGGTTTTCGGAGTTCATGCAGAATACCATCCTTTTTAACCAGGAACTTTTCAGTGAATGGGCGAACTGGTAAGCAGCAATCTCGTCCATTATGTAGAGTTCCTCCAACCGTTGTAGTTTCTGTTCCACAATCTGAAGATTCTATTTAAAAGGGATGTGTTGTCTGTTTTGGCCTCCTTTAACGGGTAACTTATTCATGTAAATATGATTGTCAAATATGGCACCTCTGATTCAATGAATAAAATATGTTATTTATTTGTCTGCTTTTCCCGCAACACACGGCTGTTAAATTCCTCCAGTTTAATATCATTTATAAAATAATTAAATGGTACTGCATCGCAGTCTTTAAACAAGTAGTTCATTAGTGACCCCATATCGTCTACGATTAATTGGCATTTAGCACTTGCAACCCTCGCTTCTTGTTGTGCTTGCTTAGTTGAATCTTTTTGATCTTTACTATAGTCCTTTGGAATGGGTTTTTGTACTATTTTATTCAATTCACATATCTCATTGTTCCAAAAATCATTTATTTTTAACTTTCCTGTTGCAGAACTCACATTATATTCTCCTTCACAGATATCAGATAATTTTATAACAATTGTGTTTTTTGAGAACTTTTGTGGAATCTGTTTCTTTATACCATTTAAATCATTAACGTAATCTTCATTATGGAAAGTGCTTTTGCCAATAAGTTTTATAACAATTATCTTCTCATCTATTGAATTATAATAGCCGAAAAGAGAGCCTACACTTAAATATTCAACATCTCTTACATCCCTCCTGTCCACAATGTAACCAAATACATCTTGTATTCGATTGATTACGTGTTCTGCTTGTTCTGAATAGGCAGTAAGATAGGAGACCATAAGTTTTGGTGTCTTGGATGCATTCTTTCTTCCTTTACTTTTGGCTACTTTTTTTTTGTTTGAGATATACTCATCCCAAGGTGCTCCATACGCATATAATGCACATAAATCAATTTGCCATTTCCTATGGCTTACAGGATCTTTTTTATTTTTTACATCTCTATAGAAGAAGTCTCTAAAGAAAGATTCAGTCGGTGATATTACTTCAATAGGTTCACTTTTAGTAGGCTGGTAAATCACAATCCAATCTTTACTCTTCATCATCTCTTGAAAGCTCTTTACTATCTTTTGATGATTTTTTGCATCAGATTCATACAACTTTCCTTCACCTCGATTGTTTAAGAACGCAAGTTCTACATCATAACGTAATTTATCAGCATCCGATTTTTTTAAACGAATGTTCTTTTTTTCAGAATGGAAAGGTGTCATGTTTGGGTATTAATTTTAACTCAAATATCAGCATTTATTCTGTAACTTTTATTGTCAGAAAATAAAGTCAAAATAAAGACAGATTAAAGACACCGCCTTTTTTCTTTTAGATTAAAAATGGAAATACTTTTGTATCGAAGTCATTCTTAAAACACTTCTAAAAATTATGGTAACAGTTAAGAACAAACAATCAGCTCAAACTGTAAAGCTGAGCACCGTTGGTGGAGAGGAAATCCCACCGGGCGGATGGAGAGGAGGGGAAGAGATTCCTCCTGGAGGATGGCGGGGTGGTGAAGAAATCCCACCGGGTGGCTGGCGTGGAGGCGAGGAAATTCCTCCGGGTGGCTGGAGGGCAGTAATTGATACCTACCGTTCAAAAAACGGTAGGTACTTTTTCAAATTCAGGTTCTATCCAGTTGGAACTTACTATGACGTGGATATAATGGCAATGCCAGACTATAATGGAAGAGCAAACGACTTGCATACGACACATAGGTTACGATCCGAACGAAGCGATTGCGAATACAAAATTTGTTTTGGGAATCCCAGCACAATGTCTGATTTAGATACGGCAAGGAGATGGGCAGCATCATGGAGCGAACTAACAGTAAAATATATTGAAACTGGGGCACAATTTCCGAATACATAACAACCATATAAACTTTGATAAATTATGTTTGGTAATAAAAAAAGAAAAGATAAAGAAAACAAAAATAGCGCAGCTAATAGCAGGGAAAGCTTTGTGATACTTGAAAGCGCGTATCAGGAAGTTTTGCGAACTGTGGGCAGCAGGCATCCTGAATCAGGAGGCATATTGTTGGGATCACGTGAGGATTATGTGATACAGAAGTTTGTATTTGATGCGGGCGGTTCTATGAGCCATGCTGCTTATGATCCAGACACCAACTTTCTTAATAAGACTATAAAAAAAGAGTGGGAAGAGAACAAGCTGGCATTACTCGGATTCATTCACTCGCACCCACGAGGTATAGACCGCTTAAGCGGTGACTGGGGTAACAATACAGGCGACATTGGTTATTTAAAAGGCATCTTCAGGGCTATTCCGGCACTTCAGAAATTTCTTGTGCCCATTATGTTCACGCCTGCTGATGGTGGTCCTTTAAAGATATTCCCTTACATAGCCTATCGCGGTAACGAAGAAGGCTATCAGGCAGGTGAGTTTACCATTATTAAGGATGAGCAATACAGACAGGAGGTTAAACCTGCACAGGAAAAGGAAAAAACTGTTGATTTTAATCCTTCACGTTTAAAAGGATCGGTTGATTACGACTTGTTGCGGAAATCGCAAGTAACCTGTGTGGGTGTGGGTGGAGCCAATGGTATTTGTGAAAGCTTAGTGCGCTCGGGATTGGGTTCTATAGTGCTGATCGATTTTGATACCGTAGATGAAAACAATATCGTAACGCAAGGCTATTATAGAAACGATATAGGCAAACTGAAGGTAGATGTACTGAAAGAACGTCTACTGAATATTAACCCGAGGCTGAAGATTCAAACAGTTGCCAAAGACTTTTTAAAATTATCCGAATCCGAAGAATCCACATATATAGGACAAGCAGACCTGTTGTTAATGATGACAGATAATTTTCATGCACAGGCTCATGGAAATATAATGGGGCTAAAATATCAGGTTCCGAGCGTGTTTGCGATTACATACGCAAAAGCAAGGTGTTCTGAAATTACCTTTACTATACCGGGAGTAACGCCTGCCTGCCATAGATGTGCAGTAAGCAGCCGCTATGATGAATACTTAAACAAAGGCTACGAGAATGACGTAACGTCAACAGGTAGCACCAATTTCCATACGCAATATCTAAACTCATCCATTGGCCTATTGTCATTGGCCATTTTGCATCATGAGACACTAGGGTTTGAATTTAGCGGCTGGTTCGGAAAAAAGTGGGAAAGAAACCTGATCCAATTACGCACTTCACCTTTTTACGAAAGCAATTTATTTGCGCGCACTTTTGAAGGAAATGAGCGGGTGTACAGCTTTGATTCAATCTGGCAAAAAATTGAACCGGAAGCACCACCTAAGTACAAACAATGTCCTGATTGTGGTGGTCAAGGTGATTTACGTGAAGCATTTTTGTTTCACCAATCGAAATAACCACCACCTAATGTATATATGATTGAAATTTAATAATGAAAGCCGATATATTATAAAAAGTAAAACCCAACCTCCCGTTGTAGCAGGTGATTGGGTTTCTAAAGGGTTTAAAAGTTTTCGCGGACTTCTGGTTGAGACTTATCATCTCAAGTACACCCTTTTTAATCGTGTGACAAATGTAATGGTTTCTATGAAACTGTGCAAATGTAGCACGATAGGCTACAGCACAGGTAAAACGGCCTTCTCACCTGTATAAAGCGGAGGTCAAAATAGAATTAAATTACAAATGTCAAAAGAAACAAACCCTTCAATGCACGGTACCCGGGGTACCAAGGCGTTGCAGCTTACCATAGAGGGTAAGCCTTATGAATGGCACGAGCAGTACATTTCTGGTGCCCAAATTAAACACTTAGCCAATATTTCGGTCGATGCTGAAATTTACCTTGCGGTAAAGGAACCATGGAAGGATGAACCTATCTCCAATGACGAGAAGGTGAATTTAGCCCGGCCTGAGATTGAGCATTTTTACATCAAACAGAAATTGAAGTACACTGTTGATGGGAAAGAGTTCGATTCAGACAGGCAGTACATTCAGGGTTCCACAATCCGCAAGAAAGGTGAAATACCTGATGGGTATGAAATTTTTCTGTCTATTAAAGGACCATGGGAGGATGAACGAATCTCCGATGATGTCTGGGTTGATTTAGCAAGACCCGGAATAGAACATTTCTATGGCTGTAAACCCAATACGAACAATGGATAAGAAGATATTACCATTGAAGGATCGCAATTACTTGGAAAGTAAAGGCTATCAGTATAGGGAAATCAGTGATGGGGCCAGCAATGGCCTCATCATTGATAATTTTAATGTAACCCCTACGGAGAAGTTTAATGCCAAACAGGCTTCACTACTCATCATTCTACCTCAGGGATATCCAGATGTTCCACCGGATATGTTCTATTTCACCCCCGAGTTGCGTTTTACATCCAATAATACATTTCCTGATCGCGCAGACCAGTTGGTAAACCATTTTCAAATCAAATGGCAGCAATGGTCAAGACATGCGAATGCCAGCGAATGGCGGATAGGTATTGACGGTATACATTCTTATTTGCAACGAGTAGTAACCGCTTTAAAAGTTGCATAATGAAATACACCTTAACGCTATCTGAAAAACATCTGGTGGAATTAAAGAGTTTAATTCTGAAGGAAGATGGATTTGAAAGACCTGCCATATTATTATGTGGCAGGTCACTCATCTCAAATGATATTTGGGATGGAGGGCCAGAATGCCGTTTTTTATCTAAAGAAATAATCCCGATACCGGAGACGGATATTAAAACCAACAGCAAAGTGGCTGTTAATTGGAATACAAGTGCCTTTAGATTGGCTATGAAAAAAGCCGCTCAAGGAGATTTAGCTATATGTCTCGTTCATTCGCACCCTGAAGGAGCTAATAGTTTTTCTGGAATTGATGATGAGAATGAAGCTGATTTATTTAAAACCATCTATAATAGAAATACCGATGATTCACCTCATTTGAGTTTGGTTATAACTTACGATGGTACACTGTTCGCACGAGCTTGCACTAAACGGTTAAAGTATCATCCAATAAGTATGATACGAACTATTGGTGATAGATTTTCTTTTCACTACTCGGATAAGTACGCTAACTTCAATCGTGAAGAATTTAACAGGCAGCAATTAGCTTTTGGCAAAACACTTAATAACGATCTTTCAAAGCTCAGAATTGGGATTATCGGTTGTGGAGCTACTGGTTCAGCTAGTGCGCACTTATTGGCAAGGTTAGGAGTAGGTCAGCTTCTTCTAATTGATAATGATTTGGTTGAAAGAAGTAATCTTAGCAGGCTATATGGTGCAACCTCAGCTGATGCAGATGCAGGAAGACCCAAAGTCGAAGTCCTACATAATTTTATAACCAATATTGGAATTGGTTGCCGGGTAAGGTTGATAAATGATTGGGTAGGCAGTGAGAAATCCAGAAATGCTTTAAAAAGCTGTGACATCATCTTGGGTTGCACTGATGATAACAGCGGCAGAGTTTTTCTCAACCGATTTGCTCATTTTTATTTAACCCCTGTTATTGATATGGGGATAGTAATTGAACCATCTAAAACAGAACCGAATCAAATACAAGCTTTACAGGGAAGAGTTACAGTTATTATTCCTGGAAGCACTTGTTTATTGTGCAGAAATGCAATAGATCGGCAATTGGCCAGAGAAGAGAATTTAAAGCGCAGTGATCCTTTGGGGTTTGAAAGGCAAAAAGAAGAGGCTTATGTTGTTGGCAGTGGAAATCCAAGCCCTGCTGTTATAACATTTACAACAGAAGTAGCTTCTATGGCGGTGAATGAATTGATTAATAGAATTATTGGTTTCAAAAGAACTCCAGCAGAAAATCACATTATCCGTTTTTTCGATAAAAGAGAAGATCGGAGACCCGGAGCAAAATCGCAGGAAGGATGTCCTATTTGTAATAATGACGCTTATTGGGGTAAAGGAGATACGGAGCCATTTTTAGATCAAACAAACTAAATGAGGAATATGCATAAGTTTGTCCAGAAAATCTGGAATAGCATCTTGCTTCGCTTTAATTATATTGATTTTGCAACTGTAACTGTTGAATCGCAACCGCTACATAGTGAAATACCTTCTAAAACTGTTGTAATAGTTGGGGGTATGGATTGGGCTAAATGGGCATTCATGAAATGTCCATGCGGTTGTAATGAAGTACTTACTTTATCATTAATGAAAAGTTATAGCCCGAACTGGAGTATAAAGGTCGATAAGCTTAATCGAATTACGTTAACTCCTTCTGTTTGGAAGAAGGATGGATGTTATAGCCATTTTTTCGTCAAAAGGGGTAAACTAATTTGGTTATGATGCGGTTAATATTACAAATGTAAATTCTGGTTTCTAATGTGAATTAGTCAATCATTAATAAATCTCAACTCATGCAAAAAGTTCGACTATGTACCGTTTGCTCCACCCAAACAACGAAAGCCCCGCAGATGTGGGGCTTTTTAATGATGTATAATTTTTTACATTATTTATTCTGAAAAAATAGACCGGTACTACATTGGGCATTCGAAGATATTGCTGTAAGGTTAGACCAGCATAAATCTGGCATGTCTGATTATACCTCAAGAACTACTGATTGGAAATTGCAATACCAAGAATATTATAGCACACGCTCAAAAGTATAGTTTCTAGAAACCTATATATAGAAAAAGAAACACAGAGCTTATCTGGAAGGTTTGATTAATTTGAATAGATTAACATAGGGTTCTTTTTCTTCGTATCTGAAAATCCAAAAGCATACTCTTCCATTCCTTTTCCTTAATTTCGCTGCTTTATGAAGATAGCATACTCCTGGTTACAGCATTTTATTGATACGCATGACTCAACCCCTGCGCATATAGAGCAACTGCTCACCAACTGCGGGTTGGAGGTGGAAAATTATGAAGCCTACTCCTCTGTAAAAGGTGGATTACAAGGGCTGGTTACAGGCGAGGTACTTACCTGCCAGCCACACCCCAATGCCGACAGGTTACGTGTAACTACCGTAAACGTGGGTGGTGAAACACCTTTGCAAATTGTGTGCGGTGCCCCCAACGTAGCAGCCGGTCAAAATGTAGTTGTGGCTATGGTGGGTGCAACTTTATATCCCACCAGCGGTGAGCCTTTCAAAATTTCTAAAAGTAAAATACGGGGCGAGGTATCGGAAGGGATGATTTGTGCTGAAGACGAAATAGGATTAGGACAAAGTCATGCCGGTATTATGGTATTGCCGGAGCATACTGCAGCAGGCTTACCTGCAGCTCAAGTTTTACCTGTTCACAACGATACCATTTTTGAAATCGGCTTAACGCCCAATCGAGGTGATGCAGCCTCGCACTTAGGTGTTGCACGCGATTTAAGTGCGGTGCAAGGTTGGCGCATGAAAGAGTGGCGCAAAACATTGCAGGTGCCGGAAACGGCTTCACCAATTACCGTGAAAATTGAAGACACTGATGCTTGCCCGCGTTATTCCGGTATAAGCATTTCAGACGTAAAAGTTCAGGAATCTCCCGCGTGGTTAAAACAAGCTTTGGCCTGCATTGGGTTAAGTTCTATCAACAATATAGTTGACATAACCAATTACGTATTGCATAGTATTGGTCAGCCTATACACGCATTTGATGCACATAAAATAGAAGGCAATACTGTTGTGGTAAAACGTGCGGTAAAAGGCAGCACCTTTGTTACCTTAGATGGAAAAGAACGTCAACTCAACGGTGAGGAGTTGATGATATGCAACAGTGCTGGACCTATGGCATTGGCCGGAGTATTTGGCGGAGCACAATCAGGTATTACAGAAGGTACCACCGAAGTGTTTGTAGAGAGTGCTTATTTTAATCCCGCTGTTATCCGTAAATCAGCCCGTTCCCACGGGTTGAGTACTGATGCGTCTTTCCGATATGAAAGAGGAACAGATCCTGATATTACCGTTGATGCAGCTTTATTTACTGCGGCATTGATTATGGAAGTAGCCGGAGGAAAACTGGCCGGTGCTTTGGTAGATGAGTACCCTGATAAAATTAATCCGCACACAGTAGCTTTTGACCTCGACCGTTTTTATAAGTTAGCCGGTAAAAATCTGGGTGACGAGCAGGTGAAAAAGATTCTGACTAGTTTGGATATCACTATTCAGAAAGAAGAAGGACGTGTATTGCACTTATCTGTTCCCGCATACCGTACCGATGTGCAACGTGAGGTGGATGTAGCGGAAGAAGTAATGCGAATTTACGGATACAACAACATTGAAGTGGCGCAGTCCATCGTTTCCTGCATTAGTGTGAGTGACGAGGACAAAATATACAAACTCAAAAATCGTGTAGCCGATTATTTAGCACATGCCGGGTTTTATGAAATGTACGGTTTCAGCTTAACGGCATCATCCAATTACACCGAAGAAGAAAAGACAACGTTGGTGAACATTCTCAACCCGTTGAGTAATGAACTGGATGTATTGCGTGGCGATATGTTGTTTTATGCCTTACAAACGGTTCAATACAACCGCAACCGCAAACAAACGGATGTGTTGTTGTATGAGTTTGGTAAGGTGTACCGGAAAACGGCAAGCGGCTATTATGAAAACAACAGACTGATATTGATAGGAACAGGAAACCAAACTCCGGTTAACTGGACCCAACCTGCCCGCCCGGTTTCTTACTTTTTTATGAAAAATATGTTGGAGCAGGTATTGAACAAGTGCGGAGTGAGTCAATGGCAGGTTCAATACAGCAATACAGCCCGGGTTTTAGAAAGGGCAGAAATACTGGTAAACAAAAAAGCAGTGGGTGCATTTGGTTTGGTAGAACCCAAACTGGCCGACAAATACGATATTAACCAACCCGTTTATTACATTGATTTAGACTGGGATGCTTTGAGCGCCATTTCGCTTGCGGCCAAATTCAGCGTTACCCCGGTTTCCAAATTTCCGGAAGTGCGCAGGGATTTGTCCATGTTACTTGATAAGCAGGTACAGTTTGCTCAACTGGAAGAGATTGCCCGCCAAACGGAGCGTAAACTTTTACGTGAAGTAAATGTGTTTGACGTGTATCTGGGCGATAAGTTGCCTGAGGGTAAAAAATCCTACGCTCTGAGTTTCATTTTGCAGGATGAGGAAAAGACCCTTACAGATGAAGTGATTGATAAAGTGATGAATAAGCTGATGGCGAACTACAAACAACAGGTTCAGGCAGAAATAAGGCAATAACCATGGCCACTGTTCAAAAACTGGAATACATTCGTTTAAAAGTGCTGAAGCTAAAGCAGATGCATGAAGAACTGCAGTTACAGAACGAACAGCTGGCAGCACAGGTAGAACGGCTTCAATCAGAACTGGCTCACCAAAAAAATAGGACTGATGCTGCGGAAGAAAGCAATAAAATGCTTAAACTTGCACAACCAATAACACTTTCATCAACTGAAATTCAGGAGAAAAAGAAAATTCTGGATGAGTTTATAAGTGATATTGACCAATGTATTCGATTGTTGAGCGACCAATAAAAGACGCCAACCGGATGAGTGAAAAGCTGATAAAAGTTAATATAGCCAACCGACTGTACCCCATCAAAATCAATGAGGCTGATGAGGCTCAGGTACATGAGGCGGCAAAAATGATTAACAGCCGGGTAAAGACATACTTTGAGCAGTTTAATGTGAAAGACAAACAAGACGTGCTCGCCATGTATGCCCTTGAACTGGCAACCGATAATATAAACCTGAGACAACAACCTGCCATTGCGGGCGACCCTCAGATAGAACAGGTTGTAGTAAGCCTGGAGAACCTTTTGTCGGACATTCAACTTTAATTTTCACCATCTTCAGGTTACGTTTCTTATTTCGTCCAAGGCAGTCTTTTGTACCACAAATTAAACAGACCTTGTACACATGGACATTTTAAGTATTGTATTAATAGTGATAGCAGCCGTAGCAGGTGCTGCTGTTACCTGGCTGATTGTAGGCAATCAGCAAAAGGGCAAAGCCGCACAGGTTATTAAAGAGGCTGAATCTAAAGCTGAAGTTATTCGCAAAGACAAGGAACTTCAGGCCAAAGAGCGTTTTATGCAGTTAAAATCGGAGCATGAGAAGGAGGTAAACACCCGCAACTCTCAAATGCAACAGGCTGAGAATCGCATCAAACAAAAAGAACAAACCCTTAACCAAAAAGTAGAAGCTACTCAGCGCAAAGAAAATGAACTCGAAAAGCTGAAAGATCAATACACCAAACAGTTAGAAGCGGTTAATCACAAGAAGGAAGAATTAGATAAAACCATTCAATCACAAATCAAAACTTTGGAAAAAGTAGCCGGTATGAGTGCCGAGGAAGCCAAAGCCCAGATGATTGAAGCACTGAAAGACGAGGCCCGCTCGCAGGCTATGGCTATGGCCAAAGATATTGTTGATGAAGCCAAACTAACGGCCAGCAAAGACGCTAAGAAAATTGTTATTCAAACCATTCAGCGAACCGCTTCAGAACAAGCCATTGAAAACTCAGTTTCAGTGTTCCACATTGAAAGTGATGAAATGAAAGGCCGCATTATTGGTAGAGAAGGACGTAACATTCGTGCCTTGGAAGCTGCTACAGGAATTGAAATTATTGTAGACGATACTCCTGAAGCCATCATACTTTCAGGATTTGACCCTATACGCAGAGAAATAGCCCGTTTGTCGTTGCACCGTTTGGTTACTGACGGACGTATTCACCCTGCCCGTATTGAAGAAGTGGTAACCAAAGTGAAAAAGCAGATTGAGGAAGAAGTAGTAGAAATAGGCGAGCGTGTTTGTGTTGATATGGGTATTCATGGCTTACACCCTGAACTTATTCGTATGGTAGGACGTATGCGTTATCGCTCATCCTACGGACAAAACCTTTTACAACACTCGCGCGAAGTTGCTAACCTGTGTGCCACTATGGCGGCTGAGTTAGGCTTAAACGTAAAACTGGCCAAACGTGCCGGTCTGTTGCACGATATTGGAAAAGTACCAGATGATAATCCGGAAACTCCACACGCATTGCTGGGTATGCAATTGGCTGAGAAGTATAAGGAACATCCTGAAGTTGTGAATGCCATAGGTGCCCACCACGATGAGATTGAGATGACCACCTCACTCGCACCTTTAGTTCAGGCTTGTGACTCTATTTCAGGTTCACGCCCCGGAGCCCGCAGAGAAGATGTAGAAAACTACATCAAGCGTTTGAAAGACTTGGAAGCATTAGCACTTTCATACCCTGGTGTAGAAAAATCATTTGCCATTCAGGCTGGTCGCGAACTTCGTGTGGTAGTGGAAAGTGAAAAGATTTCTGATGAACAAGCCGATATCTTATCGTTTGATATTGCCACCCGTATTCAAAAAGAAATGACTTATCCCGGACAAATTAAAGTAACAGTAATACGTGAGAAACGCGCAGTGAACTTTGCTAAGTAATATAGGCCGTTAGCTATACATAAAAAGAAAACCTGCCCCGAAAGAGGCAGGTTTTCTTTTTATAGGGTGATAAAATATTTTTTTAGTTTTCAAATAAAAGTGTAGTATTGCTATAGAAAACCATTTTATTTAACCTATCAATTTAATTACTGCCTGCCACAGCTAACCATTTTTAAATCAATTTATACACCTAATTTTTTTAGTATGAAAACTACTTTACTTAAAAGAGCACTACCGGTAATCCTGCTTCTGCTTCTGCATCAAGCATGGGCGCAGAAGTTTTTCAACCCAATTAGTTCACCGCCTAGTTTAAAGGGAACTACATTTACCTTTAAGGCACATGAAAGTGCTGCAAGTTTCAGCCCTATGCAGGACACGCTCAACCTTAAAAACAAAGACACCAACAATGCGCGAATGATCCCAACTCTTTGTTACAACCAAACGGGAGTTACTAATATGGGTTATCTAGGTCCAACGTTAATCTGGCGCAAAACCGACTCATTAAATTTTAACATCAGTAATGATCTTCCTCCTTCTGAAGGAGAAACTACGGTTCATTGGCATGGCGTTAACCTTCCGTCAGATATGGATGGTGGTCCTCATGAAATGATTATGCCGGGAATGATGTGGGATATGCCTGTTAAACCCGCCTTCAGAATTATAGATAATGTTCAAACAGTTTGGTATCATTCGCATGTGATGGACCGCACAACCGAACAGGTAACCAAAGGACTTGCGGGAATGATTATTCTGGAAGATCCAATCAATGACCCCAATTGGGCTGTGTTACCTCATCAGTATGATACGAATGACTTTCCTATTGTAATTCAGGAAAAAGGGTTCAATTATACTAATGTGATTAAAGGAAATGATACTATTGTAACTGCCACCAGTATGCAGGCCGGTAATAAGCCAGGAACAAATCCTTTTACCCTGATAAACGGAGTGATGAATGGTTATTTGCAGGTTCCTGCAAAATTAGTGAGACTAAGATTTCTGAATGGTTCGCATCGTAAATCGTTTTATGTAGCTGTAACATCCAATCGTACCGAAACAAATACAGCCAACTTTAAAAACATGTATCTGGTAGCAACTGATGGTGGTTATACTGATTCGGCCTATGCCATGAAAACAATGTTAATTTCACCGGGAGAGCGCATGGAGATGTTGGTAGATTTTACCGGTATGTCAGCTACAGATACACTTTATCTACGTAATCTGGTAGAACGTATGCCACTTGATATTGTGCAAGGCAACGGAAATGGCCCAGCGCCATTAAAAGCCACACCAGGCCACGCCTTTATGGCATTTGTGCCCAATTCACCCAAACAAGCGCCTACTCTTTCAGTACCAACAGGTCAATTAAGTAGTAATCCGGTTGTGTTGAGTGATACTGTTCGCTCACGCTACAAAGTACTTGGCAACTCAGCCGGTGGCAGTGGTACAGGAGGCTTTTGGACAATTAACGGAGATACTATGGACATGGGACGTATTGATGATACCGTAGTAGTGAACACCAAAGAAAAATGGACTATTTACAACAGCACCAACATTGCTCATCCTTTTCACATTCATAAGGTACAGTTTCAGGTAGTAGAGTATATTGGAAACATAGGTGTTGACAGCATCAATCAATCAGTTCCTGATACATTCCGGTATAATGTTACTGTACCAGGTAATAAACTGTTTCCTTTACCTCCGTATTTAAGAGGATATAAAGATGATGTATTGGTACGTGCAGGTTCTACCATGACTTTTATTGCGAAGTTTGATTTTTACGGAGACACCGAAATTGATACCATGAACGGATTCATGTACCATTGTCACATTCTTACCCACGAAGATCACGCTATGATGAATCAGTTTGTGGTAGTGAATGCTGATGTATTACTAGGAACTAAAAAAGATAAAGCATCTATGGGGTCATTTACCTTATTTCCTAACCCCGCAGGTAATATGATTAATTTGAAAGGAGTTTCAGAGCAAGCAGGTACAATAAGAATTTCTGATTTGCTTGGTCGTACCCTAAAAGAAGAAAGTGTTTCTGCATTTAATGGAACTACTTCAATTTTGGTAGGAGACTTACCTCGAGGAATTATACTGGTTGAATGGACATCCGGAAATAACCGTGTTATTCAGAAAGTACTGCTGAAATAGTAATAGAGATTATATTTTACAAACAAGCCCGTAATGCATGCATTACGGGCTTGTTTGTTTTTTGATATTGCGATCTAATTCAGATAGAAACGTCCCTGAAAGTCTCCGAATACCGGGATTAACATTCCATTATTGTTTAAATCGCACCTAAAACCACCCTTTATCCAGGTAAATTTACCATCAGGTGGTTCTTTTCTAAAGCCATAAATTTCAAAGTAAGGGTCCTTTTTTTGAATAATATCGGCTGAGGTATAATGGAAGTAGAAATCATCCTCCGTTACCGGACCTCCCTGTAAAGACTGATGGTGAGCATACCATTCTATTTCTACTCCTTTAGTCATGTCACACAAAGCAACAGAAGGGGACTCTTTTAAGCTGTAAACATGATATGGCTGCAACGCAAATCCATCCATGAATTCTCGCTGATCTTTATCAATTACAAAATTGATGCGAAGGCAATAGGTGGTGTCATTCCGGTCAAAAGAGGCGGTGATGCCTTGTTTAAACACATTGTTGTAAATCGCACCGAACATATAACTCTCTTCTATGCGCGTGAAAGTAAGTGATGAATCACCCGCATAGTTAAAGTGCATATAAGGTTGATTTCCCGCTTTATTTTCCAGCCTGTTATCGGGTGTGTAAATGGCAGTTGGATTGTCTTCCTTTTTGCAGGAAGCAAAAACCATTAGCGCTGAGGTGATTAAAAGTAAAATGTGTTTCATATCGGTTAGTTCTTGTACTTCAGAAACAATATTTATTGGCCGAGTGTTGCATCTATATCAAGTTTTTTTTCAAAGACAGATTTCTGCAAAGTAAAGACTTTCAGCTACCTTTGTGCCATGGTTAACGTTACAACACACAAAAATACCGACTATTTTATTGAATTGGAACACCACTACGGGGCGCACAACTATCACCCGTTGCCGGTAGTGATTGAGCGAGGTGAAGGTATCTTTATGTGGGATGTGGAAGGCAAAAAGTACTTCGACTTTCTTTCTGCTTACAGTGCCGTTAATCAAGGGCATTGCCACCCGCGTATTATTAAAGCACTAACCGATCAGGCGGCCCTGCTTACGTTAACTTCACGCGCTTTTCACAACAACCGGTTGGGTGAATACGAAAAATTTATTTGCGACTTTTTCGGATACGAGCGCATACTGCCCATGAATACAGGAGTAGAGGGTGGAGAAACTGCTATTAAACTGGCCCGTAGGTGGGGATATCAGGTAAAAGGTATTGAAAAGGATAAAGCGAAAATTGTTTTTGTGGAAGGTAATTTTTGGGGAAGAACCATGGCCGCCATATCTTCCTCTACTGACCCCAGCAGCTATGAACAGTTTGGTCCGTTTATGCCGGGCTTTGAAATTGTACCTTACAACAATACTGAGGCAATCGATAAAGCATTTCAGGACCATAACGTAGCCGCATTTATGTTTGAACCTATTCAAGGCGAGGCCGGTGTGGTAATGCCTGATGAAGGGTACCTCAAATCTGTTCGTGCTTTATGCGATAAATACCAGGTCCTCATGATTGCGGATGAGGTGCAAACGGGCATAGGCCGAACAGGAAAACTTTTGGCTTGTGACCACGAAGAGGTTAAACCCGATATTCTCATTTTAGGTAAAGCACTCTCCGGAGGTGTGCTGCCTGTTTCAGCGGTTTTGTCGTCACACGAGATTATTCTTACCATTCAGCCAGGCCAGCATGGTTCTACCTTTGGCGGCAACCCGTTGGCTTGTGTTGTAGCAACCGCAGCTTTACAAGTAATCAAAGACGAACACCTCTCGGAAAATGCACAACGCATGGGTGAAATTTTCAGGACCCGCATGTCAGCCATCCAATCTCCGCTTATTACGGCTGTAAGAGGAAAGGGGTTGCTTAACGCTATCGTTATTCAACCTTTTGCTGATGGAAAAACAGCCTGGGATGTATGCCTGGAGCTGATGAAAAATGGACTACTCGCCAAACAAACTCACGGAGATATCATTCGTTTTGCACCACCACTTACTATTAATGAAGAACAGGTTCACGAAGCCTGTGACATTATTGAGCGCACTATACTTTCGCTTTCCTGAGCAGTGTTTTTAAACTGAGTACGTGCAGAAATAAAGCCATCATTACCAGTACTACCGGTATCAGATTGTACGGAAAGTACAGCACAAATTCATTCGGTACACTTTCATAAAACACCCTGAATGTAGTGGGCAGGCAAAGTATGGCTACGGTCATGATGTTGAGTAAAAATCCCAGACCTATAAAATTCCATATTACTAATGCACGAATAGGTAACCACTTTCGCTCAACGGCAAAAGCCACTACAGGTGCTGTAAGTCCGATGAGGATGTCGGGGTTTCTGCCTTCAAATGTCATCTCCAAGGGTATAGCGTGGTAAGAGAGTAACCACACAAAAATCATCTCCAACGGAAACCGGAATGTTTGCAGGTAAGCCAGTTTAATAGTGTCAGTTGCAGTAAGCGTTTTGAAAGGTTGATAGCGGAGTGCCAGGTAAAGGGTCATGGCCATAATTACCAGTATGGCCATGCCAGCAGGAGGTGGGGTGTTTTGGATGGTTTGGGCAAAAAATCCTTTGGCTGCGAGCACACTTTGTACAATGATGAGCAGAGCAAGCAGCAGTAGCGGAAGAGCTTTTCCTTTGGCCGTGCTTCTTTGATAAGCCGGGCGTAAAAACACAATGGATAGGAGCACAGTTGCAGTTACTAGTACACACAGGGTGATAGTGATGGAGAAAGGGATAATAGTTGTCATAAATTTTATATAATTGTATATGCAAGTATATTGATATGGTGAAGATTTTATTCCGCTTGAAATTGTTGTATGGCTATAGTAAGTTGATCTATTAATTGAATATTAAAACTGCCTAAGAGTGCGCTGGTTTGTTGGTGCATTTTTTCCCAAACAGGTGCTACTTTCTCCAGCACTTTATATCCCTCATTAGTCACATACAGTTCAGAATTACGGGGGTCGGCTCCTTTCTCAACAGTGATATAACCTTTGGTTTGTAACTTTTGTATGTCGCGGCTCATGGTTGACTGATCGAGCACTAGCCGCTGGGCAATGGTTTTTTGATTTGTTCCGGGCATTTTTCCTACTATAAACATAATGGGTACCATGGTGCCTTGTAAACCAAAAGGTTTGTAGGCCTTTTGGTACTGCTGGTTCAGCAGCCGGTGTAACCTGCGCAACTTGGCATTTACACAGCCTGTAGGATTAATGTTATCAAAGTTGGGTGTGGCTATTTTTTTTACTTTCACGTAACAAAGGTATTTTTTATATATGTATATGCAAGTATTATTTCTGATTTTTTATTTCCCTATTCCAATCCAAAAGAAACTAATTTTGTTTTTCTGATTACATATGTTTTACCAATCCATAGATCCCGCTACCAATCAACTACTCCAACAATGGGAGGTGTTACCTTTTGAACAGGCCACACAAAAATTGAATACTGCCCAAGCTGCATTTACGCAATGGAAGCAACTTAGTTTTGCTGAGCGGGCAACCTGTTTACATGCTTTGGCCAATCGTTTTGAGGAGCGTATAGAGGAGATGGCACAACTGTGTACGTTGGAGATGGGAAAACCTGCGCAGGAAGCTATCAAAGAAATTCATAAGTCAGCATTAACATTACGTTTTTTTGCCGACAAGGCTCCGGCTATGTTGGCTGACGAGACCGTACCCGATGTGTCCGTGAAACACAGCATACGTTATGAGCCGCTGGGAGTTATTTTTGGTATTTACCCCTGGAACTTTCCTTATTGGCAAGTAATCCGTTTTGCTGCACCTACCTTAATGGCGGGCAACACTGTGGTAATTAAACATGCACCCAATGTTCCGCAGTGTGCTTTGTTGTTGGAGGAGCTGTTTGCTGCTGCGGGTTTTCCGACTGGTGTGTACACCAATGTTTTTCTCGATAATGAGACAGCTGCAAAAGTAATTGCCCATCCGGTGGTGAAAGGGGTATCATTAACGGGAAGTGAACTCGCAGGCTCCGCAGTGGCTGCACAGGCGGGTAAATACATTAAACCCTCTGTGTTGGAATTGGGTGGTAGTGATGCCATGATTGTGTTACCTGATGCCGACATAGAGCTGGCCATTAAAACAGGAGTGCAATCGCGCTTTATCAATAGCGGACAAGCTTGCAACGGAGCCAAACGTTTTATTGTGCTAAAGGAAATAGCTGACAACTTCACAACACGTTTGCTACAAGAAATACAAACCTATACTTGTGTTGACCCTAAAAAGGAGCAAGTTATTGGTCCGCTGGCCCGCAAAGATTTATTGGATAAGCTGGAGCAGCAGGTGAATGATTCCGTAAAAGCAGGAGCAAGTATTTTGCATGGTGGTAAACGATTGGCTGGAGCAGGAAATTATTTTATGCCCACATTGCTCACGGATATTCCCGCCAATTGCCCCGCCTATGCGGAGGAGTTGTTTGGCCCCGTGGTGAGTTTATTTGTAGTAAGTAGTATTGAAGAAGCCATAACGTTAGCAAACGACACACGCTTTGGTTTGGATGCCGGTATTTTTACAGCCGACATAAAACAAGCACAACACATCGCAACTCAACTAGACGTAGCGCAGGTATTCATTAACAGCCTTACCCGCTCCATGCCTGAATTACCCTTTGGCGGAAGCAAAGCTTCGGGTTACGGCAGAGAACTTTCTACTTTTGGTATACGCGAGTTTGTGAATGTGAAAACGGTGGTGTATTAGCAAATCAAAATGTATGATTCAAGCTACCGCTTTATAATTGCTTGTTTATCAGATTTTCTGTAGTTTTGATAAAAAAGTCATATGAAAAAATTATTCTTTTTTGTATTTACCTTGGTATGTACAAGCCATGCAAAGTCGCAAATTACGTTGGAGCAGGCATACCCTGCTACTGCAGCAGGTAATAGAGCATTCAGTTTAATCAATCTCGGTAAGGCGGGATTCAAGTACTTTGATGTTAATTACCAGACACGGGAGCTTAAATTGTATAACCTGAACCATTCTGTTTTTTTAAGCCATACGATATCATCGCCTGCCACAAGCATAGGTATTGCATATGTTGCAAGCGATTTATTTGATTGTGATTCTTCGAATATTGAGCTAGCAATAAACAATGTGGTGATTGTAGGTAATACTAATTACCGCTATTTTGAGATTGTGCGTACCAACGGAACCGTCCTTTTTCATAGGGATTCTTCGTTAGTTGTCAATTCGGCTGTAAACGTCAGTTCCAATTTTGTTGTGAATACACCTGCCGGAGTCAAAATGCTGCTTTCAACCACTACAGCCACCCCGAGCTATGAAGTATACTCACTTTGCGGCACCATACCCTTAAGTGTGAAAAAAATAGATACGTTTGACGATAATGCTCTGCAGCTTTCACCTAATCCATCAAGCCACCAAACACGTGTAGAATATACTTTACCACAAGGTACCACTGAAGGGGAAGTGATTATTACCGATGTAATGGGTAAAACTATTCAGGTGTTCAAGGTGGACGTCAATTTTAATCACATACTTTTAAGCAATGCCGACCTTCCTTCGGGCACCTATTATTATCAGTTACATACAAAAGAGGCTGGAACAATAAACACGAAAAAGGCGTTAGTGATTAAGTGAGTTAATCATCTACAAATAGAAGAAGTGCAGATGTTACCCTGTGTTTCGGGGTAATTATAATTGTTATAGAAAAATGCTTTATTGATTTGTTATTATAAAAGTATCATCTCGTTAAACAATCCAAAGATTTTCATGTTTCTAATGACATATTGATTCCTGATGCGATTATAGAGACAGGTTTAACCTGCTTTCTGTAACTTGCTTACTTATTCCCTGTGGGTTGAAACGCAACATCAGGTATTTTCTTACATTTAATAGATGAAAAAATGGAAAAAAATCCACATCCCAATGCACCCGAATCCCATTCGAACGGTGAAAGCAAATGTCCGTTTCATGGCGGAGCACTTAAACAAACTACCGGACCTGTTAACCGTGATTGGTGGCCGAACCAGTTGCGGCTGAATATACTTCGTCAGCATTCTTCTTTATCAGATCCCATGGGAGAAAAATTCAACTATGCTGAGGAGTTCAACAAACTTGATTTGAAAGCTATAAAGAAAGATCTCTTTGATGTGATGACTACGTCTCAGGATTGGTGGCCTGCTGATTATGGTCACTACGGTCCGTTTTTCATACGCATGGCCTGGCACAGTGCAGGTACCTACCGTATTTCTGATGGTCGTGGTGGTGCGGGCTCAGGTACGCAACGTTTTGCACCGCTCAACAGTTGGCCCGATAATGCCAACCTCGATAAAGCCCGTTTGCTGTTGTGGCCAGTTAAACAAAAATACGGTAAGAAAATTTCCTGGGCCGACCTCATGATTCTTGCAGGTAATTGTGCCCTTGAATCTATGGGTTTTAAAACCTTTGGTTTTGCTGGCGGACGTGAGGATGTGTGGGAGCCCGAAGAAGACATCTACTGGGGTTCGGAGAATAAGTGGTTGGGTGATGAACGTTACAAAGGAGATCGCGAACTGGAGAACCCGCTTGCAGCCGTGCAGATGGGTTTGATTTATGTAAATCCTGAAGGTCCGGGTGGAAATCCTGACCCGCTTGCAGCGGCACGCGATATTCGCGAAACCTTTGGCCGCATGGCCATGAATGATGAAGAGACTGTAGCGCTTATTGCCGGTGGACACAGCTTTGGTAAAACACATGGTGCAGCCGATCCGGGTAAATACGTTGGACCGGAACCCGCAGCAGCAGCTATTGAAGAACAAGGTCTGGGTTGGAAAAATACGTTTGGCAGCGGCAACGGAGCAAATACCATTACCAGTGGTTTGGAAGGAGCATGGACCACCACACCCACTAAATGGAGCAATAACTTTTTTGAGAGCTTGTTTGGCTACGAATGGGAGCTGACTAAAAGCCCCGCAGGTGCGCACCAATGGAAACCCAAAGGGGAGGCAGGTGCCGGTTTAGTACCCGATGCACATGATGCCACCAAACGGCATGCACCGTTTATGCTCACCACTGATCTTTCTTTACGTTTTGATCCGGCTTACGAAAAAATATCCAGACATTTTTTGGAAAATCCGGATGCATTTGCCGATGCATTTGCGCGGGCCTGGTTCAAACTCACCCACCGTGATATGGGTCCGCTTGCACGTTACCTTGGTCCCGAGGTGCCGAAAGAAGAACTGATTTGGCAAGACCCTGTTCCTGCTGTTACACATAAATTAATTGATCAAAAAGACATCACCACACTCAAGGCAAAAATTCTTGCTGCAGGGTTGAGCGTCTCGCAATTGGTTTCTACCGCATGGGCTTCTGCCGCTACGTTTCGTGGTTCGGATAAACGTGGCGGTGCGAATGGAGCACGCATTCGTTTGGCACCACAAAAAGATTGGGAAGTAAATAACCCGACTCAATTGGCGAAAGTACTTGCCGCATTAGAGCACATACAAAAAGAATTTAATGCTGCACCAACCGAAGGCAAACTGGTTTCACTGGCTGATTTAATTGTACTGGGCGGATGTGCAGGTATTGAGCAGGCTGCAAAAAATGCAGGGCATGCGGTGAGTGTACCTTTTACTCCCGGACGTGCAGATGCCACACAGGAGCAAACGGATGCCGAATCATTTGCAGTGCTTGAACCCAATGCCGATGGATTTCGCAATTACAAAAAAAGTAAACATGCTTTACCGGCCGAAGAAATGCTGATAGATAAAGCACAATTACTCACTTTAACTGCACCGGAGATGACCGTCCTCGTGGGTGGTATGCGTGTATTAAACACCAATTTTAATAACACCAAACACGGTGTGTTCACTAAACGCACGGAGGCACTTACGAATGATTTCTTTGTGCACCTGTTGGATGTGGGCACAACTTGGAAACCAAGTGCAACAGATAACGAAGTGTTTGAGGGCCGCGACCGCAAAACCGGAGAAGTAAAATGGACAGGCACTCGTGTTGATCTTATCTTCGGTTCTAACTCAGAGCTCAGGGCTATTGCAGAGGTTTATGCTTGTGCCGATGCACTGGATAAATTTCTGAACGATTTTGTAGCCGCTTGGAACAAGGTGATGAACCTTGACCGTTTTTGATTTAATAAATAGAAGATGGAATAAAAAAGGTGGTTCGTTAACGGGCCACCTTTTACATAAACTTTCATTGAAAAAACGCTCGAGTATAATGTAAGTGATTGGTTTTACATCTTCCTATTGCTGGGTACTTTACCTTTACTATAAATATGATACTTTAAGCTCAACTCCACGCCAATGCTATTACCATTGTTAACAATAAACACTTCATTGCTGTAGCCACTCTTAGGTAAAATATCTGAGCGATAATAAAGATAACGAATGGCTGCATTAGAAATGGGTCTTAGCCCCATTCTCATTAATATAGAGGCTGTAGTACTTATATGCTTCGATAGTGGGTAGTTTATTCTTACTCCTGTATTTACTGAATAGGAAGAATACTCAAAGCGAATATCTTTATAATGAAAATCCAAAGCCCAAGGTTCATTGCCGTATTTAAAGGGAATGGTTCCGTTATCATCAGGAGTGTTTAGGCCCCTGTTGTTTCCACTGTTGTATACATACGTAAAGCCCAACATGGGTTGAATGCTTATCTCACTATCCTCATTTTTTATATTGTAAAGAAAATAAAAAGGCACCTCAACATACTCGTTATATACTTTTATTTCGGGAAGTTTAAAACCAACTGGTTTTGTAGCTCGACCCACTAAAATAATTCGATCAGCATTATGCACTTTAATCAAACCGCTCTCAAACGAAAATTTCTTGTATTCAGCTCCTATTCTAATACCGTATGCACCATTTATATTGTAACTCAATTTTTGGTCTTGATATTCGATATACTGGTTAGCGAAGTTGCATAGCACACTTCCATTCATTGAGGTATAAATGCTTAATTGCGCAGTACTATTTTTGCTAATACTTCCCACTATAAAGAGGATTAAGGCAATTCTCTTTATAGTGATTAGTATAATAGTAGACTTCCCATAGTTGGACACAACGTTATTTGATTCACTCATAGAAATGTCATCATCAGTCTTTGTATTACGCACTTTCATCAAACATTATTTCATCTGAGCTACCTATTTTATATAAAGGTTTCTCATTGGGTAAGGTAAAATAAAAAGAGGAACCTTCACCTTCAACACTCTCTACCCATATTTCACCGCCATTTTTCTCTAAAAATCCTTTCACCAATAACAATCCTATTCCGGCTCCTTTATCTTTTTTTCTTGTCTCAGAAAGGGTTTTCATTTGTGGTGTAAAAAGTTTCTCCATTATTTCTTTAGACATTCCTATTCCGGTGTCCTTAACCTGAACAATAATTTTGTCGTCTTTGCTTTTTGCGAAGACCGTTATCTCACCTCCTTTTTCCGTATGTTTTATGGCATTGGCAACGATATTTTGAATGATGGAAATTAACATTTTACCATCAGCAAATACAGAAGTGTCCGGCTCAATATCGTGGTGAAGATTAATGGTGTTGACAGATGCAGTTTCGTTTAAAGTTTCAAAAACCTTATCAATGTAGTCGGTTAGTTTTATTGTAGTTGGAGAAAACACGTCTGATGCGTATTTTATTCTTGCCCACTCTACTAAATAGTCCAACATATCTAATTCATCGGTGGACGATTTATAAAGTAAATCAAGCATTTCCTGAACGGCTTCAGGCTTCATCCGATTGAAGTTTTCTTTCAGGTATTTTGCCGTTCCGATAATAGCTGACAACGGACTTCTTAAATCATGTGAAAGTATTGCCATAACGCTCTCTTTATGCGTATTAAGGTCTTCCAGTTCTCTGACATAATTTTTTATAGCATCCTCTGATTTTTTTCTTTCTGTCAAGTCACGTAAAATTTTAACATAACCCAACATCTCGCCTTCTAAACCTATGAGAGGGAAAACCAAACCATAGGCATAAAACAGGCTTTGGTCCTTAGCAATGTGCCACCTGTTGTCGGTTGCTCTTCCATCCTTTAAAGCAGTTTCGATTTCTCTTTTCGGAATGCCGCTTTTTAAATCTTCCGCAGTAAATATAATATCGAAAGGTTCTCCAATCACTTCGTCTGTTTCGTAGCCAAATATTTTTGTTGAGCCTGAACTCCAACTATTAATATGGAAGTCTTTATCTAAAGTAAAAATCGAATAATCCTGTAAGCTGTCAATTATTTGACTGTAAAACTCAGCAGTTGGAATGTATTTGTTCTTAAGCATCTTCGGATTGTCGTTATTTTCCATCGGGATTATTTTAGTCGTTGTGTTTATTAGGCTGATGTGCGTTTGCAAAACGTGTTACTGAGTTAATAAGGTTTTTTCAAGAGCTGAGAAACAATCGCACATTGAGCAAATGTAGCATTAAAGTGCAATGAATCAGCAAATACGTGGTAAACCCGCGCGGGTGAGGGTTAAAATTAAAGCACTGGTAAAGATGTTAAGTAAAGCAATCTATCACTATTCAAAAACAGCCTTGTTTCTTAACTGTGAAACCGGCCCAATACCCCCAACGGCAATTTAACACCTGATTTCGCTTGCAGATATAATTCACCAAATTCAAAATTACGTGTAGCGGGGAAATGGGAGTGAATAAGGTTTTCGAGGATAAGCGATGAGAAGCCTAAGGAGTAGGTATTGATTAAAAAGAAGTGGTTGTCTTTATCCAACAGTTGGGCCAGGTCGGCCATTAAGCCGTTAATCATGTCTTCCAGTTTCCAGCGCTCGCCTTTGGCACCAATGCCATAAGCAGGTGGGTCCAGAATAATGCCGTTGTATTTTTTACCGCGTTTTACTTCCCGCTCCACAAACTTGGCTGCATCTTCTACTGTCCAGCGAATGTTATCGAGGCCACTCAATTCCATGTTCTCATGTGCCCAGCTCACCACCTGCTTCACACTGTCCACGTGAACCACATCGGCTCCCGCAGCTTTAGCGGCTAACGAAGAGGCACCCGTGTACGCAAATAAATTGAGCACCTTGGGTTGTGGTATTTTCATGCCCTTAATGGCGGAGTAAATGTAATCCCAGTTGGCCGCTTGCTCAGGAAAAAGCCCTACGTGTTTAAAAGAGGTGAGCCCCAATTTAAATTTCAGTTGCAGGTTATTGTAGTTGTATTGCACCTGCCAGTTTTCAGGCGAAGGCGTTTTTTTCTTCCACTCACCTGCCTGACTGCTTTTGGCAATAAAAGTAATATCGGTTTGCTGCTGCCATTCTTTCTCGCTCCACACTTTACTCCACACAGCTTGCGGCTCGGGTCTGCGCAATACAAATTTTCCAAAGCGTTCCAGCTTTTCGAAATCTCCGCAATCCAGCAGTTCATAATCTTTCCAGTGTTCAGGTGTAAGGAGTAGCATGGGCATTTATTTTAGCCACAGATTTCACAGAGAAGAAAAATTAATCAGTGTAATCAGTGGCAGTATTTGGGTAGTCTTTTCTTTTCGTGTTTTTCTTTAGCCACAGATTTCACAGAGAAGAAAAATTAATCAATGTATTCAGTGGCAGTATTTGGTAGTCTTTTCTTTTTTGTCTTTTTCTTTAGCCACAGATTCCACAGAGAAGAAAAAAATTAATCAGTGTAATCAGTGGCAGTATTTGGTAGTCTTTTCTTTTTCGTCTTTTTATTTAAGCCACTGATTCCACAGAAAAGAAAAAATTAATCAGTGTAATCAGTGGCAGTCCTCCTTTAAGTACTTTGTTCAGGTCGCATTTGAGGGAAGAACAATACATCTTGTATAGAAGGTGAGTTGGTCATGATCATACTCAAACGATCTATTCCAATACCCAATCCTGCAGTTGGCGGCATACCGTATTCAAGTGCACGCAGAAAATCCTCATCCAGCATCATGGCCTCATCATCTCCGCGTTTGCCCAATTCCAACTGGTGTTCAAAACGCAGGCGTTGGTCAATGGGGTCATTCAGTTCAGAGAAGGAATTGCATATTTCTTTGCCGTTGCAAATGGCTTCAAAACGCTCTACCAGTCCTTCTTTTTCGCGGTGTTTTTTCGCCAGTGGTGACATCTCCACCGGATAATCTGTAATGAAGGTAGGCTGTATCAGGAAAGGTTCAACTTTCTCACCGAATATAGAATCAATGATTTTTCCGCGGCCCATACTGGCATCTAAAGGTACGTGCATTTTTTTCGCCTCTGCATACATGGTTTGTTCATCCATTTCGCTGATGTCAACCCCTGTAAATTCTTTGATGGCCTCGTACATGGTGTAACGTTTCCACGGGCGCTGAAAGTTGATGAGGTGTTCGCCTACTTTTACTTCAGTGCTGCCATGTAAGGCCAGGGCTACTTTTTCTACCATTTCTTCTACCAAATCCATCATCCAGTAGTAGTCTTTGTAAGCCACGTACAATTCAATTTGTGTAAACTCAGGGTTATGAAAACGACTCATACCTTCGTTGCGGAAGTCTTTGGAGAATTCATATACACCATCGTATCCACCTACAATCAGGCGTTTTAAATACAACTCATTCGCAATACGCAGGTACAGCGTCATGTCGAGCGTGTTGTGGTGTGTTTTAAAAGGACGTGCTGCTGCACCGCCATACAAAGGTTGCAGTATGGGGGTTTCCACTTCGAGGTAACCTTTTTCATTCAGGTACTCGCGCATGGTATTCATCAGTTGTGTACGTTTGCGGAAAGTTTCCCGCACCTCAGGATTAATAATCAAATCCACGTAACGCTGGCGGTAACGCAATTCAGTATCGCTAACGGCATCGTATTTTTCACCGTCTTTTTCTTTCACCACCGGAAGTGGTTTTAATGATTTGCTCAGCACTTTAAACTCCGTAACGTGCAAAGTAGTTTCACCGGTTTGGGTGGTAAACACGTACCCTTTTACTCCGATAATGTCTCCAATGTCGAGCAGTTTTTTGAACACGGTATTGTACAAGGTTTTGTCTTCACCGGGGCACACGTCATCACGTTTAACGTAAATCTGAATTTTACCTGAGCTGTCCTGCAAAACGGCAAATGCGGCATTCCCCATAATTCTGCGGGTCATGATACGGCCTGCCATGCTTACATTTTTGTATTCAATCTTATTGTTTTCGTAGTTCTCAATAATTTCTTTGGCCGAGGCATTTACCTCATAGGTTTCAGCGGGGTAAGGCTCAATGCCCAACTGACGCAGCTCATGCATGGCTGCCCTGCGCTGTAATTCCTGTTCGCTTAATTCGTGCATAGTAAAAAGAGTAAATAGAGGGCGAATATACGCAGGATTCCAATCTTTTTGAAAGCGTGGTGCTTACTTGAAGTAAAAAGAAGAACTTTGCTGCATGAAGTATTTTTTGAAGGTGCTGTTGCTGCTGACAGCGGGTATGGTAACCGCTCAGGTACCCAAGGTAGGGCAGACAGGTAAAACTGAAATTGCCTGTTGGAACGTGGAGTGGTTTGGCAGTACCCAATTCGGCCCCACCAATGAGACATTGCAGTACAACAACATCAGAATGGTGTTGCAGAATTCTGACATAGATATTTGGGGATTGGAGGAGGTATCGAACCCCAATACCTTTTTTGCTTTAATGAACGAATTGCCCCAGTATGGTTATGTACTGGCCAGTTATTCGCAAACACAAAAAACGGCCCTTATCTGGAAAAAAAGTTTGTTTCGCAGAGTTACTTCAGGGCTCATTTTAAATCAGTATGCCAACGAATTTGCCAGCGGTCGTTTACCATTTGAAGTGCGCTTGGTGTCGGATAGTTTGCCCAAGTTGGATACGCTTATCGTAATTGTACTGCACCTGAAAGCCAATGTAGGTACCGATGCGGAAAAACTACAATCGTATTACGACCGCAAAGCTGCTGGTTCACTTCTTAAACAATACATGGATCAAAATATGAGCGGTAGGAAAGTAGCCGTGATAGGTGATTGGAACGACAGACTTACCACCTCCATATACAAAGATTCCATCACTCCTTTTAAATCAATTTTAACTGCACAGTCCGATTATTTTTTTACCACCTTAGCACGCAATCAAAACGGAGAAACAACAGTAGCCTCTTATGCCAACAGTTTTATTGACCACATTATGATTAATAAAACCCTCAACCAAACATATGAAGCAGGTTCGGCCAGAGTGTTTCCGCTCAATAATTATATAACAGATTACGCCAATACCACTTCCGATCATTATCCGGTGTATTCATTTTTTAATTTTAACCCAGGAGTAGGAGTAAAGGAAATAAATGAAGATGAGGTGTTGAACGTATTTCCGAATCCTGCTGCTGACTTGCTGCATTTGACAGCCGTAACAGACGAGTCAATAGCTGAGGCGAATCTGTTGAGTACAATAGGTACAGCTACTTCATTAACGGTTCAACAGGGAACAGCGCAGCTTGATAGAAATGAATTGTGTGCGGGCATCTATGTGTTGCAGGTAGAATTCAGCAACGGACAAAAAGCAGTCAGGAAAATTGTATTGAGGTAATCACACGGTTTTGCCGCCATCAAAAATGGATAGTTTTTCGCAGGCTTTTTCGGCCGCAATCTGTTCCGCTTTTTTCTTGGAGTAATCTTCCCCAATGCCACATTCCTCTCCGTCAACCTGAACCTTTATTTTGTAAAGTTTCATTTTGCCGCTGCGCACTTCTTCAATCAGTTCAAACTCCAGTGATTTATTGTTTTTTTGTGCCCACTCCAGCAGTTTACCTTTAAAGTTGCGCTCCGTATACTCCAGTTTTTCTACATCAATATGGTATTGCAGTATTTTGCTGTATACAAATTTTTTGGAGGCCGCATAACCTAAATCCAGGTAAATGGCACCCACCAAAGCTTCAAAAGCATTTCCGTACAATGCACGTTTGTTAAGCGGATTATCAAACTGACGTACATCGTATTTTACCAGCTTATCTACGCCCATTTTCATAGCAAGGTCGTTGAGTGATTCACGACTTACTACCTTAGAACGCATCTCTGTGAGAAACCCCTCATTCTTGAAAGGAAACTTGAGAAAAAGATATTCGGCTACTACCGCACTCAGAATGGAGTCGCCCAAAAATTCCAGACGTTCATTGCTGTTTTTAAAACCGCTTTCTTTTACCGTACTGGAAACAGAGTGATGACGAAATGCTTGGTGATAAAGGGATATTTTACCCGGCCAAAAACCCGTGATGTTGGCAATTACATAAGAAAACCGTTTCTCTTTCGAGAACAGCAATAAAGGCCACTTAAACCAGAATCTGAATTTATGAATCAAGTGAACAAAACTTAACCCACGAACAATTACTCTTCATATTTTTTGAAGATAGACGTAACATTATGTCCGCCAAAGCCAAAAGTATTGCTGATGGCAGCGCGGATGTTGCGTTTTTGAGCAGTGTTGAAGGTAAAGTTTAGTTTTGGATCAAATGCAGGGTCGTCAGTAAAGTGGTTGATGGTAGGAGGTACAATACCTTCCTTAATAGCCATAATAGAAGCAATGGCTTCCACAGCACCCGCACCGCCCAATAAATGTCCGGTCATTGATTTTGTAGAACTGATGTTGAGTTGGTGAGAGTGTTCACCAAACACTTGCTGAATGGCTTTTATTTCAGCAATATCTCCCAATGGGGTAGATGTGCCGTGTACATTCACGTAATCAATATCAGTAATATTCATACCGGCATCTTCCAATGCATTTTTTACCACTGCCGTTACACCCAATCCTTCGGGATGCGGGGCAGTAATGTGGTACGCATCGGCTGATAGACCGCAGCCGGCCACTTCAGCATAAATTTTTGCACCACGTGCTTTGGCGTGTTCCAAATCTTCCAGAATAATGGCTCCGGCTCCTTCGCCCAACACAAAACCATCTCGGTCAAGGTCAAAAGGACGGGAAGCTGTAGTGGGGTCATCATTTCTTTCAGAAAGTGCTTTCATGGAATTAAATCCGCCCATGGCAGGTTCATTAACACAAGCTTCAGAACCACCGGTTACTACTACATCGGCCTTGCCGGCACGTATGTAATAGAAAGCCTCAGCAAGTGCGTTGTTGGAAGAAGCACAGGCTGAAACCGTGGTGTAATTGGCTCCCCTGAAACCGTAGCGGATAGAAATATGCCCGGAGGCGATATCTGCAATCATCATCGGAATAAAAAACGGGCTGAAACGGGGAGTTCCATCGCCCTTTGCATAGTCAATAACTTCTTTGAAGAAACTGGTTAAGCCCCCGATACCGGAGCCCCAAATTACGGCACAGCGGTCTTTGTTTACTTTTTCTACTTCAATACCTGAATCTTTAATGGCTTCATCTGTAGCCACTAAAGCGTATTGAGTATAGGGGTCCATTCTGCGCGCTTCTTTACGGTCAATAAAGTTGTGTACGTCAAAATTTTTAACCTCGCAGGCAAATTTTGTTTTGAATTTGCTGGCATCAAAACGCGTAATGGGAGCAGCGCCACTTACACCATTGATTAACCCGTTCCAGTATTCGGTAAGGGTGTTACCAATTGGCGTAAGTGCACCAAGCCCCGTAATAACCACTCTTCTGGAAGTCATTCCGTATGCGATAATTAAGCTTTTACGTTTTGCTCAATGTAGGAAATGGCCTGACCTACAGTAGCGATTTTTTCCGCCTGATCATCAGGGATAGCGATGTTGAATTCTTTTTCGAACTCCATAATCAACTCAACGGTGTCAAGTGAATCGGCACCAAGATCGTTGGTGAAACTTGCTTCAGGAGTTACTTCTGCTTCTTCAACTCCTAACTTGTCAACGATGATTGATTTTACTCTTGTTGAAATGTCTGACATATTCGTGTGATTTTTTAGTTATGACTGTGCAAATAACAGATATTTGCATAAAAAAGACAAAAAAATTTAACCACCTAAAGAGCAACCGTTTAACCTTGAAACAGCCCAAAAAACTACTTCTTGAACTTGACTCAGACTACGACTTTAAGCTTATGGGCATCGTAACTACTGCAGAAGTTTATCGTTTGGGTTGGTTATTGCACCATAAATTGCGTTTGTTTGTCGAACGGCTTGACGATATTGAGATTCATCTGTTAAAAAAGAAGGAATCGGCCTATTTCCCGCTTTTCGAATTTCAGGATGAGGAGCAACGTTTGGAATATTTTATGCTGGGAAACCGGTCGGAAGGAAATTTTCTGATTCCGGAAATGAAACAGGTTAGTTATTGGTTATTAATCAGAGGGGTGTTTGACAACCTGAATGAATCTCAATTGTTAAAAAAAGTAAAGGCGCTTCCGCAAGTACAAACAGCTTTGTGGGTAAACCCGGAGGAGCTTAAGTCAAAAGATAATTTAATGTTATAATGAACAATATACAAAAATTTAATCGCACTAAAATAGTGGCCACCATAGGCCCTGCCTGCAACACTGTAGACATGCTGAGAGGGCTCATTAACGCAGGCGTTGATGTGTGCCGCCTTAATTTTTCACACGGCTCGTATGACGACCACCTGCAGGTAATCAATAATATAAAGGAAGTAAATGAGGGGATGGAAACACCGGCTGCCATATTGCTGGATTTACAAGGCCCGAAACTTCGTATAGGTGAAGTGGAAAATAACAGCATCACATTGGGATCGGGAGAGGAGTTAGATGTAACTACTGAAAAAACCATCGGCACCACAAGTTTGCTGTCTGTTGATTTTCCTGCATTGCCACGCGATGTAAAAACAGGTGAACGCATTTTGCTGGATGACGGTAAAATGGAGTTGCAGGTATTAAGCACTGACGGAGAAAAGAAAATACGTGTGAAAGTGATATACGGTGGTGTGCTTTCATCTAAAAAAGGATTTAACCTGCCCGATACACAACTCTCCATTCCCAGCTTAACGGAAAAAGACAAGCGTGATTTGGAGTTTGGTCTTTCTCATGGCGTAGATTGGGTGGGCCTTTCCTTTGTGCGAACGGCTGATGACATTCATGAACTTAAAGCACTGATAAAAAAGCATGGCAGTGATGCCTATGTAGTAGCGAAGATTGAAAAACCGGAAGCCGTAAAAAATCTGGAGGAAATTGTACAGGCTACAGATGCCGTGATGGTGGCACGTGGAGATTTGGGTGTAGAAATGCCCATGGAAGAAGTGCCAATCATTCAGAAAAAAATTGTTAAACGTTGTCTGGAACTTTCGCGCCCGGTAATTATTGCTACCCAAATGATGGAGAGTATGATTACCAGCCCTAACCCCACCCGTGCTGAAGCCAATGATGTGGCCAATGCGGTGATGGACGGTGCGGATGCGGTGATGTTAAGTGCTGAAACATCTGTAGGCAAGTACCCGCTTAAAGCGGTGGAAGCCATGCAACGCATTGTAAAGCTGGTAGAAGAAAAAACCAACGCTCCTTACTATAAAGGTAAACGTCCTGAAAACAACTCTTCCACGTTTCTGTCGGATGAAGTGTGTTTTACAGCTGTGCGCATGAGTGACCACCTGAATGCAACTGCCATTACCGGCATGACGCAATCAGGTTATACCGGTTTTAAAATTGCGGGATTCCGCCCCAGGGCACACATATATATATTCACTGCCAACAAAAGATTACTTAACCGCATGGCACTGGTGTGGGGAGTGCGTTCTTTTTATTACGACAAACTGGTTTCAACCGATGAAACATTTAACGATGTGAATGATGTTTTAGTTAAAGCCGGATTTGTTTCCAAAGATGAGGTGGTGATTAATACTGCCAGTATGCCCATACACAACAAGGCACGCACCAATGCACTTAAAGTAACCGTGATTGAATAATGGAACAGGAGATTGTAAACAAAGTTGCCAATAGCGGTTTAATTACTATAGACCTCGAAGAATTGGTGGATAGACGGGAGCGAGTGGCATTGGATATCAAAGACCAACTCTTTCAGGGATTATTGCTGCGCGAAAAAGATTTCAGAAACTTTATTGTTGAACACCAGTGGGAGCAATACCGGGATAAACACGTGGCTGTTTTTTGCAGCACCGATGCCATATTGCCTAAGTGGGCCTTTATGTTGCTGGCTCAAGCATTGCAACCGTTTGCCGCAAGTGTGGTTTATGGTTCGGTAGAGCAGTTGGAGACTATACTGTACCAGCAAGCACTTACTGGAATTAATGCGGAAGAGTACCGTGACAAAAGAATAGTGATTAAAGGATGCGGAGATAAAGATGTGCCTACTTTTGCGTATGTGGAACTTACCCGTATTCTCACCCCGGTAGCCAAAAGCATTATGTACGGAGAACCTTGTTCTACAGTGCCGGTGTTTAAGAGGAAATAATAAATTCAGAAAGAAGAACCAAAACTTAAACCACCCCAAATGAAATTCTTATCCTTGGTTATATTATCCGATATGTTGGTTACCGTAGGGCACAAGGAAATACGCATCAAAAAGCCACCCTTTGCTTGATAACGGTAGCCCAATGTAAAGTTTCCGTTGTAGTAAGTTTTATTCTTATCAGTAACCTCCCACGGATATCCACCTTTGTTAGGAATCTCGACCACTTCTTTTCCCAGCAAAACGGTAAAACAAGGCCCCGCCTCAAAAAAGTGATTTTTTTTACCAAAGAGGAAGAGTGTTCTGGCAGTAAATGAATGTTTGATGTTTTCCAGCAAAATGATTTTACCCCAAAACGTATAGCCTACAGATGGAGCAAAGGTAATAGCAGGTTTAAGTGGTGTTCGGTATTCGTAGTTGATGGTGTAGAAAAGCGCATTACCACCTACTTCAGCGTATAGTGCATGTTTATTTGGTGGTATTTTTTCTGTAGCATAAATGGAGGTAATGCCAATTAATAACGAACTTATTAAAGCAATGTAGTGTTTCACTTTGTTGAAGAGAGCAATATTTTTCCTGTGCTCACAGAATTAGCTGCAGTAATACGGTAGATGTAAAAACCGGGTGGTAAATTTAATAGACTAACAGGCAATTGTTTTGTGCCGGAAGTTTCATGAGATTGATGTTGTTGAGATATCAATTGTCCGATAGTATTGAATATTTCGATGATAGCATTTGTTGGTTCCATTACTGTGTATACAATAACTCCCATTCCGTTAGTTGGATTTGGGAAAAAGAATGTCTGACTTACCTTAGCGTTTTCGTTCTTTACACTTGTAATCTCCCCTCCCTCAAACTTTAATTCATCCAATACAATTTGAGCTCCTGAAGTAGCCGGTGAGCCAATAGAAGTCGGACGAAAAGTAATTGAAGCTGAATCCGGTACGATACTTAATAGGTAGTCTAATTGAATCGAATACTTTGACCATTCGTTCATTGGATATCCTGTGTATTCTTCTGAGTAGTAAATACTTTTTTTATATGCTACATTTTTCCTTCTTCCATTTACGGTTGAAAATAATGCGACCTCTACTTCAAAACGATCAATGTAAGCCCACGGTTTAGGCTTTAAATTACTGTATGGGCAGTATTTAAAATAGAAAGAAAATTTACTTGGCCTGGCTTTGCAAGGAAAGGTTGATTGAAGTATTGCGGGTTCTGATGAATTAATTAATATAAGCGAGTATTTCCCGCTGTAAGCAATTTTGTCCCATACTTTAGTGCTATCATATCTTACAACACCGCCACTTAGTAGTGACCAGCCTGTAGGTAAATAATCAAACCTGCCAACTGAAGGTTCATACCAATTTTCAAAACCTGAATTAGGAACATTTTGCCCAATTGACCTTATTGATACAAGGCAGAATACGAGTAAAATGGATAAATATTTAAACATTGTTTTCATAATAAAATTTTAATCATCAACCCATTCATATATATCAGACCAAGCATCGCCTTGGTCAGTATCGCAAGCATTCTTCTTATGTTAAATCGACAGACAATATTTTTTCGCATACTCAAAGGTATGAAAAAAATAAGGCTCAACAGTTTTCCATGATGCATTTTACAATAACTTCGCAACCAAAAAATAAGCACACATGAATCAACAATTAAAAGATTCCTTATACGAACTCATTGTTCAAACTTCTACCAACCTGCCTTCGGATGTACGTTATGCAGTGGCTAACGCATACAAGAAAGAAGATAAGGGTACACAATCGGGTATCGCGTTAGATACGATTGCTAAAAACATTGATATGGCCTGCGGTAACGTTGGGCCTATTTGTCAGGATACAGGTATGCCTACTTTTGAAGTACATACTCCCGTAGGCACTGATCAGATTGAGGTGGAAGAAGCCATTATAGAAATGGTGGCCAAAGCTACCAAAGACGGTAAACTGCGTACCAATTCCGTTGATCCTATTGACGGAAAAAATACTGGAACCAACATTGGCCCGGGTACTCCCGTTATTCACTTCAAGCAATGGAGAAAAGATTATATTGAAGTACGTCTTATTTTAAAAGGCGGAGGGTGTGAGAATAAAAACATTCAGTACTCAGTTCCGTGCGAGCTGGAACATTTAGGAAAGGCCAACCGCGATTTGGATGGTATTCGTAAATGTATTATGCATGCAGTATGGCAAGCTCAAGGTCAGGGCTGCTCAGCCGGATTTATTGGCGTGGGCATTGGCGGAGATAGAACCTCAGGATATGCTTTGGCCAAAGAGCAGTTGTTTCGTAGAGTTGACGATACCAACCCCGACCAGGTATTAGCCGACCTCGAAAACTATGTGATGGAGAATGCCAACAAACTGGAGATTGGTACCATGGGTTTTGGCGGAGGACGCACGTTGCTGGGTTGTAAAATTGGTAAGAACAACCGGTTGCCGGCTTCGTTTTTTGTTTCGGTGGCTTACAACTGCTGGGCTTACCGCAGGTTGGGCATTAAAATGGACCCCAAAACATTTAACATTACAGAATGGGAATTTCGTGATAAAGATGAAATCAAAAAAATATACGAACAGGCAATTGTTACGTCTTCCGTTAAGGTACATAAATTAACTCCGCCTATTTCTGAGCAACAGGTTCGTGAAATTAAAGCAGGTGATGTGGTAGAGTTGAGCGGTACTATTTTTACCGGTCGTGATGCCATGCACCACTACATGCTGGAGCACGATGCGCCATTTGATTTGACCGGTGGTGTTATATACCACTGCGGTCCTGTAATTAATAAAGACGAAACAGGTAAATGGAAAATTACGGCTGCTGGTCCTACCACCTCTATTCGTGAAGAACCTTATCAGGGAACTATCCTGAAAAAAACGGGTGCACGTGTAGTAATTGGTAAAGGTGGCATGGGTCCCAAAACATTAACTGCCTGTGGTGAGCATGGCGCAGTATACCTCAATGCCGTGGGTGGTGCAGCGCAGTACTATGCAGAATGCATCAAAGAAGTAGAAGACGGTAAATGCCTGGAGTTTGGCACACCCGAGGCCATGTGGAAATTACGTGTAGAAGGATTTAAAGCCATTTGCACCATGGATTCGCACGGCAACTCCCTGCACAAAGAAGTGCTCGAAAAATCAGGAAGTAAATTAGATCAATTTGCTGACAAGGTGTATTAATGGGTGAAGGTTTCTTCCACTTGCCTTTGATTCGCTTACTTACTTTTATCAGCATATAGAAATCCCCGAAATTTGTCAGTAGAAATGACAAGTTTCGGGGATTTTATTTAAGAGATATTTCCTTCAGAACAGTCTCAAAATATACATTTACATTTGCCGCATGCACCGTCTTGAGCGACTTCAGGCCATTTTACTTCAACTGCAAAGCCGCAGATTGGTTCGTGCGCAAGACATTGCTGATAAGTATGGTATCAGTTTGCGTACTGTATATCGCGACATACGTGCTTTGGAAGAATCGGGTGTGCCCATTGCTGCTGAGGCGGGTGTGGGGTACTCGTTGGCTGAAGGGTATGCTTTACCGCCTGTTCAGTTTACACAGGCTGAGGCTGCGGCATTGTTTACTGCAGAAAAATTACTGGAGAAAATGGGTGATGCATCCGTAAACAAAGAGTTGCAATCGGCCATGAACAAAATTCGCTCAGTGTTGCGCAATACGGAAAGAGATTTTCTCGAAACCCTGGAGCAAAGTATGCAGGTGCATACCTGGCGACCGCAGCAAGACAAAAGCTACCCCAACCATTTTATCAGTACTATACAACAATCACTAGTGCAGCAACGTCTCATATCCCTCGAATACTTTTCGTTACACAGCAATGAAATCAATGAACGCCAGGTGGAGCCCATTGGGTTGTGTTACCTTACCGGCAGTTGGCACCTTATTGCCTGGTGCAGGCTGCGCAAAGATATACGTGATTTCAGAGTTGACCGTATTCGCAGTTTGCAGTTGCTTGATGAATTATACGAAAAACGTAAGCGGCAATCATTGGATGATTACCTGAAAGGAACCGCATCACCAAAAGACTTGCAAAAAGTGGTTATCCGGTTTGATAACAGTATACTACGGTTTTTACACGAACAAAAATATTACTTTGGTTTGGTGGAGGAAAAGCAACTGAGCAAACAAATGGAAATGACTTTTTTCTACCCCTCGCTTGATTCCTTTGCCCGCTGGCTCATCATGTGGGAAGATAAGACGCAAGTGATTGGCCCACCCGGTCTGAAGAAGTTGATGAAGCACTTAAGCAAAGCGGTTTACGAACATTATAAAAAATAATTTACACAAAGATTTTCCTGCTGACATACTGTTGTCACTTTTAAGTGCGTGATTTGTTCCATAAACAAATACGACATGAGCACTACCTATAAAAATTGCCAGAGTTGTGGTATGCCCTTAAAAAAAGACCCTGCTGCAGGAGGAACAAATAAAGATGGTTCAAAAAGTAATATGTATTGCAGCTACTGTTTTGAGAACGGGCAGTTCAAACAACCTGATTTGACAGCAGTACAAATGCAAGAGTTTGTAAAAGGCAAAATGAAAGAAATGGGTTTCCCGGGTTTCCTGGCTTCTTTTTTTAGTATGAACATTCCACGTTTGGAGCGTTGGAAAAACAAATAATATATGAACAACACATTAACAGCTAAAGCAAGTATTCATCTGAATGCTTCACCTGAAAAGGTATGGGACGCCTTAACTAATCCGGAAATGATTGAAAAATACTTCTTTGGCACCAAAGCCATTTCCGATTGGAAGGTTGGAAGTCCGTTACATTTCACGGGTGTATGGGAAGGTAAGGAGTACTTAGACAAAGGGACCATTCTGAAATCAGATTTTGCCCGAGTATTTGAGTACAATTACATCAGTTCCTTTTCAGGCCTGGAAGATAAGCCCGAGAATTATGCAACTATTTCGTACCAACTTTTTCAGGAAGGAGAAGGAACACGATTAGAGATTTCACAGAACAATATCGCTACAGATGAAATGCAGCAGCATTCAGAACAAAACTGGATGCAGGTAATGAGTAGTCTTAAACAATTGCTGGAACAATAACACATACTATGGCTGAACCATTAAAAAATCTGTACACCCCTGAGGTTATTGCATCCCTTGCCGATGCAGTAAAAAAGGAATATAAAAGCTTCAATAAGGCAAAGTTTACAGCACACGTTTTTGACCCGCTTTGGGAAGAGCGTGAGCTTAAACAACGTATGCGACACATTACACAAAGTGTTCACCAGTTTTTACCGCTGCCTTATCCTGAACAAATTGAAATCCTCAAAAAAATTGCACCTCAGTTCAGAGGATTCATTGCCATGTTTTTCCCTGATTTTGTTGAAGTATACGGATTAGACCATCCGGATGTTTCCATAGCGGCATTGGAGTTATTTACACAATACAGCAGCAGTGAATTTGCTGTAAGGCCGTTCATTATGAAGTTTCAGGACCGCATGGTGAAGCAGCATTTGAGTTGGGCCAAACATAAGAATCATCATGTACGAAGGTTGGCCAGTGAGGGTATTCGCCCGCGGTTACCATGGGCTATGGCGCTGCCTCAGTTCAAAAAAAATCCCAAGGATGTGTTACCTATTCTCGAACGCCTGAAAGACGATGAGAGTGAATATGTGCGCAGAAGTGTAGCGAATAACCTCAATGATATTTCCAAAGACCATCCTGATGTAGTGCTGAAAATTGTCAACAACTGGAAAGGTATTTCTAAAGAAACCGATTGGATTGTTAAACATGCATCAAGAGGATTGTTGAAGCAAGGTCATACGGAAGCACTTTCCTCTTTTGGCCTTAATCACAAAGTTAAAGCAGATGTACTGGGATTGAAACTCAGCAGGTCGAAAGTGAAAATTGGCGATTCGTTCGGGTTTAATTTTGATGTGGAGCTAAAGGAAAAAAAAGCGCATGAGGTCAGGCTGGAGTACAAAATATATTTCATGAAGTCCAACGGTAAAACTTCGCCTAAAGTTTTTCAGGTGGGCACCTATAAATTAGCTCCGCAACAGGTATTGCCGGTTAAGCGCAGTCATCGTTTCGCAGATTTGACTACCCGAAAACATTATGCGGGGGCTCATAAGTTAGTGGTAGTAGTTAACGGTAAAGAGCTTTCCTCTGTTGATTTTGTGCTGGCATAAAATCCGGCAGGGTGTATCTTTGTCCGTATGCCCATAAATAAGCAAACGTATCAAACCGAACTTCAGGTGCGTCCTGATGATATTGACATGTTTCAGCATGTTCACAGCAGCCGTTACATAGATTATGTGCTTGCCGCACGATATGAACAAATGGAGCGGTGTTATAAAATGCCCATGCAGGAGTTTCTAAAGCATGGCTTGGGTTGGGTAATCAGAAATGCGAGTATTGACTATAAACGCCCGCTTCGATTGGCCGAATACATGTTGGTGGAAACCCGTTTTGAAGAAATGGCCAAAGACACGGTAAAGGTGGTGTTCCGCATTTTGCGTAAAGAAAATAAGAAGGTGTGTGCTGAGGGATATTTTTATTACACCATGATTAATCTTCAAACCGGCCGAGCAGAAGTTATTCCTGATTGGATAATAGAGCGTTATTCCCAACAATAGTTATTTTCGTATCCGATATGATCTGGATAAAATGGATTGCTGTAGTGGCAGGTATAGCTTGGGCTATTCGCAAAAAGAACCTCACCACATGGATTATGGTGAGCCTGGTTGCCGGTGTTTGCATTGGTATTGACTTTCCTGCATTGGGTTTGGAGCTCAAAATTCTGAGCGATATTTTTCTACGGTTGATTAAGACAATTGTGGCGCCTTTGTTATTCGGTACGTTGGTGGTTGGTATTGCAGGCCATTCCAATTTAAAGCAAGTTGGCCGCATGGGTATTAAGTCCCTTCTTTACTTTGAGGTGGTTACCACGTTGGCTTTATTTATTGGCTTAGCTGCCATTAACCTCACCAAAGCAGGAGAAGGAATTCAACTGCAGGCTTCGGGAGATGCTTCATCTATTCCGGCTGCATCACAATCAGTTCACGATATAATTCTACATACCTTTCCGGAAAATATTGCAAAATCCATTGCCAATGGTGAGGTGTTGCAGGTGGTGGTGTTTTCTTTGTTGTTTGCGATGGGCGCTGCTATGGTGGCTGAAGAAAAACGCAAATCAATGCTCGTTTTTTGTGAAAGTTTATCGGAGGTGATGTTTAAGTTTACACACATCATTATGTACATGGCACCTTTGGCAGTAGGTGGAGCTATTGCTTATACACTGGCTAAAAATGG
>JAGPCK010000096.1 GCA_018058135.1 Bacteroidia bacterium
GCCAACTCCTCTCCTGCATCAAATGATGATATAGTTACATTACCGGTTATTTTTTTAATAATAGTTTTGCTTACCACAGCCTTTGGCATGTATTCAATAATTTCAACAACAATATGGATTGCTGACTTTTCCAACTCCGAGTTTTCATTCACCATTTGTTTTACTTTAAGAACATGCTTATTGCGAAAGAACTTCGCAAGACTTGCCTGTCAGTAAAGGTAGGTTTTCTTTTTCTCCATATTGTTACATAATAAAGGCTGATGCTTACATTATTCACACATTTCAGAATTAGGCTCATTATTCACCTATATGTAAAAGCCCGTGAACGGATAGGCTCACGGGCTTTTGATGTGATAATTTAATTCAATTATAAGGGTTTTGCTCCGCGAATTATACGAAGCAGTACCGCTATAACAGCAACTACCAGCAGCAGGTGTATAAGTCCGTCAACATGAAACCCCAGAAAACCGATGGCCCAGAAGATGACTAAAATTACCGCAATGGTATAGAGTGTGTTGTTCATGATTATTTACTGTGAATGGCTATACCAACGCTTGATACTCCGCTGGAAAGATCAAGTATAAGCCCGACTCTGTTGTTAATATGGTATTCGGCACCCAGGTGAATGTCCAGTACAATAGGTCTTGGGCCGCGATAATAATTTTTATCACCGTTGTAACCTTCTTCCCAATGTGAGTTTACGAGAGCAAACCCCAATGAACCGCCCAAATAGGTGTCCCATTTTGAATTGGCTTTAATTAAATCATCAAAGTAGTACATTCCTTTAACGCCTATCGGAATGACTGTTTCCCTATAAGTATAATAGCGGTAGGGTGTATTGTTATTTCCCCAGTAGTACTTGTTGCTGTGGCTGAACACCCCAATAAATGAGGCGAGAGTAAAATTAGGCGCTACGTCAAATTCGTAGTTAAGATTAAAAACGGGGATAGAGCTGTTTAAGTACCCGTAATAGCCCAGGCCTACACCAATATTGGCTGTTTGACCATATTTTTCTGAGGTAGTGTTTTGTGCAAACAGCATAGTGCTGATGCATACTAATGCTAATGTTGTGGTAATTTTTTGTAATTTCATGTTGTGGTTGTTAGGGTGAATTTATTGTAGCGGTTTATTGTACAATGCACAATAAACCGCTGATTTTTTAAAGATTAGTCGTTGTAAAAACGGTAGCCAAGTGTTACCTGGTACCAGCTGTTTTTGTAACGTGGAGTGGTTGATGTTCCATCTCCATTGTTGGCCATTATGTCCCAACCTAAGCGACCGCCTATTGTCAGGTGATCCATATTTATATCAGCACCAAGCGCTAAACCGAAAATGTTCTTGCGAATGTTGTCAGCAGCAAATTCTTTTTCCTGTGCAATACTTGTAGTAGTATTGGCAAACTCGTCTTTTTGCTTAATCAAATAAGAATACTGAGGGCCTACTAAAATGGAGATAAAACTTGTTGGTTTAAGTGCTAGGAAAAGGGGTACATCAATGTAACTTGTGGTACGTGTAAACTTGTAGGTATCGCCCAATAAAATGCCTGTAGCTTTAAACCCTTTTTGAGAGTAAAGTATTTCCGGCTGAACCCCTATAAAGGTTCCTAAGGGTAGTGTAATAAAAGCTCCCAAAGCTAATCCGAACTTAGGATCGGCAACAAAGGCCTGTCCTTTAGCATCGTATACATTGGAGTAGTTGCCACCTATTTTTATACCAAATTTCAACTTCTCACGAACATCGGTTGTGGTTGTGGTTGTTTCTTGTGCACTGCAAATATTTGCTATGATTAAGCCGGCTGTTGTTAAGGTAACTAGTATCTTTTTCATATTGATGTTGTGTTAATATTACTTTTTATGTGACTTTTTTTACTTGACATTTTTTACGGTAAGATCCTTGAGCGATTTGCCTAACTCTTCCATATCGCGGTCAAACTCAACTTTAAAGTTTTCCCACTTTTCTTTTCCCTCAGCTTTGTAGTCATCCATTTTCTTTTTCATGTCGGCATTCTTTTTATCGAGCTCCGCAATTCTCTCCTTGTGTTCTCGTCTTTGCTCGGTTTTCTCGTTAGCAATTCTGGCATTAAACTCAGCAACACTTTGGTTGTTTGCGCGTATACGTTCATCCATTTTCAAGCGGTAGTCAGCCATGTCTTCTAAATACGCTTTGTTAGCCTCATCCAATTCTTTTTCTGCCTCATATACTTTTTCGGTGGCATTTTCCACCTTTTGTGTGGGGCTGGTACAGCTGCTTATTGTGCTACCTGCAACTACCAAAGCTGTAGTAATACTCCATAAGCGATTTTTAATTTGTGTCATTTTTATCTTGTTTAGTTGTGAACATTTCACCTTACAAAGGTTGTTCTATTACTGCGTGTGCGTGTTACAACTAACCCGTTAAGAGTTACATTAATCTCATGTTATGCACACAGGTGGACATTACGCATAAAAGACTGTCTGAGGTTATCAGACAGTCTTTTATACACTGGTGTGGGCTTTATTTATTTAGCCGGCACAATGTCAATCAGAACGGTTCTGTTGTAAAAGCGTTCTTCAGGGTAGCGGTTCTCAAACGGAGTTACATCTGTATCCTCACCAAATCCGTGTATATCAATCTGAACGCCCTTTTTGCCTCTTTTGGCA
This sequence comes from Bacteroidia bacterium, assembly GCA_018058135.1. GTDB lineage: Bacteria > Bacteroidota > Bacteroidia > UKL13-3 > UKL13-3 > JAGPCK01. Next base: position 2,640 of record JAGPCK010000096.1, read on the forward strand.
AGTCCGGCTTCAATTATTCCTTTCACTTCGTTGGCTCGGGCATAAGATAGTTGTTGGTTGTACTCATCATTTCCAATCACATCGGTGTGGCCATGTATAATGACAGTGCTGTTGTCCTGAATTTTCGGGATAACAATTTCGTTCAGGTACTTTTCATAAATGGAGTTGGCGTTTGATTCGTTGAACTCAAACAACACACTGTAGCGCATTCCTTCTTCGTTCGCTGACGGTTTCCATAACACCATTTGTACAGTGGTGTCTTTAGTTACTGTTTTGCCTGATTTGGTTTTGCCTACCATAGTTACTTTGTACCTGCCTGAGGGGCGTTCGCCTAATATAGCTTTGCCGGGTATGCTCACCGTTTCTTTGGTGTAAGGTCCGAATACTTTTACTTTTCCTGATTCATCGGTTACTTCTGCGTTCCAGCTGGTGAACTCGTTTTTTGATCCTTTGGCATTCAGGGTTACATAACTTTCAACAGGAGCATCCTGTACATCACCAATTACTACCGGCTTAAGTGGGGCATCCGGTCCGCTTTGAAACTCCATCAACATTTCAGGTGATGAGCTCTCAATGGAAACCCTGCGGTCTCCTTCACGTAACAACACCAACTCATCAGTACCGCCTGCTTTTTCAGAAGGAATTTTTGGTTTGCTTCTGCCTTCCACATTAATTCTGGAAGGATCAATACCGAAGATAACTACCAGGTAGGTTTTGATGGATTGCGACATTTGACGGGCATCTGACTCGCCTAATTCTGACGAGCCTACCAGCGTTACAGTAGAGGAAGGATTTTTCTGCATCCTGTCGCCCAAGATGTTTAGAATATTATAGTAAACGGTCATTTGTCTTTTTGAACGACCGCTGAGTTTTTTAGGTGTAAATACTTCCAACTGGTCTTCTTTAAAATCTTTCACTTGATTTTTAGTAAGCAGCACATACCTGTCAGGAATACTTGTTGACCCTAAGTCAAAAAACACATAGTTACGCAATGGAAACGTTTCTCTCACACGTCTCTCAGCCGGAATATTTTTAGGTGCGTTAACCGAAAAAGCCGTTTTGCCGCTAACTGCGGAACCAAATGCTGCAACTCCTGCAGCGGCTTTGGTTGCATTTGTTGAATCTTCTGCAGCTTTGGCTGAATCTTCATTTAACACTACCGGTACAACAATAACAATAGCTTCTGTTGCTGCTACCTCCTGACCTCTTCCGAATTTGAAAATGGCTCCTGCACGCAAGGTGCTTACTGTCCATGTTTCAATAGAACGGGGTGATTGACCAAAGTATGGCTGATAAGAAATGAACGGTGTAAGTACATACTGATTTTGGTTGTACGGAGATGAAACGGGTATATCATATCCCATTCCTATTTGCATAGAAATAAGTGTTTGGTTCACGTTACTTAAATCTCCTTTTACTTCAGCACTTACCACCTGTCCCGGATAATCAGGGTTGGCTTTTAATTGATAAGCAAAAGATTTTTCAATGTTGTATGCAAAACGTGGTCCGCCATAAATGTAGAAACCTGAATTTAGAGAAGGGTTAAAACGTACGGTTGGTTCAACGCTTATGTAAGTAAGTTTTGTTGTAAGGTCTGCCGGACAGTTGCACGGAGAGATTTGTTCTCTGAAGGCACTTTTTCGACTATCGTATCCCACCTGTAACATAAAGCCCCACAACGATTCCGGATTGCGGTATTCAATGTGCGGAGCAAGAAACAATCCTACACCTACTTTATCGCCACCGCGAAAAGCTACCGGTGGTTTAAAGTTGTCGTTCAATCGTTGTGTGGAGCCGTTGTAGAAGTTAAAGTTGGCACCACCGGCCACACCAAACCACCACGAGGGTTGGCTGTACTGTGTTCTGGTGCTGTCTTGAGCAGATGAAGTGGTTTGTAAACCAGCAAAAGCGAGTAAACTTAAACCTATTCGCATTATATTTTTAGGGTAAAAGTATCGTGCCAGGCACGATACTTTTGTTGTGATGTTGTTCATTATTTTTAAGATTATGGTTTGTTGATTATGTTAGCGTTGGTCATTACTACGGCTCCGTTACGGGCCAGCATACGACCTTCAGCAACAGCTCCTGAATTCATGGTGATGGAAGTAAGTGCGAGTATGTTTCCTTTAAATGAGGTGTTGTCGCCAATGGTAGCTGAACTACCGGTTTGCCAATAGATGTTTTTAGCCTGAGCGCCTCCTGAAAGTATAATACTTCCTCCTGCTCCACCTATTGTGGTGAAGGCTGAAGCAATCTGGAATATCCATACAGCATTAACATCTCCCTGGGCATCAAGTGTAAGATTACCCGATTGAATTAACAATGTAGTGGTTGATTTGTAGATACCCGGTGCAAGTGTTTTACCACCCTGATCGCCAGATACTGTTGCCGGTGCCGGTGTAGTAGCTCCTTCTGCAAAAAGGTAAGCATCGGTTAAATCCTGTTTGGCTTGTACAAGCATAGCAGCTACTCCCGGAGGTGCAACGTCATCAGAAGCATACATGGCTCCGTTAACAATTATTGCAGGTGGGAAACC
>JAGPCK010000052.1 GCA_018058135.1 Bacteroidia bacterium
ACCAACGGCACCTTCCAGTTTGAAAGTCCGGGTATGCAAAAGCACCTCATCAATCTTAAACCCGACCGCTTTGAGGATTTGATTGCCATGAACGCTTTGTATCGTCCCGGACCAATTGCTTACATCCCTAATTTTATCGCACGTAAACACGGCAAAGAAGTTATCAGTTACGATGTTCCCGAGATGAAAGAATATCTCGAAGATACCTATGGTATTACGGTGTATCAGGAGCAGGTAATGTTGCTTTCTCAAAGTCTGGCAGGCTTTACCAAAGGTGATGCGGATACTCTTCGTAAAGCAATGGGTAAAAAGCAAAAAGAAGTGCTCGATAAAATGAAGAGCAAGTTCATGGAAGGTGCACAGGCCAAAGGGCACCCCGCTGATAAGCTCGAAAAAATATGGACCGACTGGGAAGCATTTGCCCAATATGCATTTAATAAATCGCACTCCACCTGTTACGCTTTTGTAGCCTACCAAACAGCTTACCTCAAAGCGCATTATCCGGCTGAATACATGGCCGCTGTTCTTACCAATAACTTAGGGAACATTGATAAAATTACGTTCTTTATGGAAGAATGTAAACGTGCCGGTATTCCTGTGTTAGGCCCTGATGTAAATGAAAGTTACATTCAGTTTGCTCCCAACCTGCGCGGTGAAATACGTTTTGGATTAGGTGCAATAAAAGGAGTTGGGGAGGCTGCTGTGCAAGCGATTATTGATGAGCGCGATTCGAACGGACCATTCAAATCGTTATTTGATTTAACCAAACGTGTGAATCTGCGGGCAGTGAATAAAAAAACAATTGAAGCTTTAGCCTTTGCCGGAAGTTTCGATTGTTTTAACGGTGTGCACCGTGCTCAATACTTTGCTGTGCAACCGAATGAAGAGAGCAATACTATTGAAAAAGCTATACGCTACGGCAATGCGGTTCAAAATAACGAGGCCGACAGTCAGCAATCGCTTTTTGGCGGGGCCGGAGGTGGTGGTGATATTCCTGAACCTTCCATGCCTATAGCAGAGCCTTGGGGTAAGATGGATCAACTCAAGTTTGAGAAAGAAGTGGTGGGCATGTTCATTACCGGCCATCCGTTGGATGATTTCAGGATTGAGATTCAGCAGTTTTGTAAGAACCAGTTGAGTGAGTTGAAGGATATGAAAGCTTTGCTTAACAAAGATGTGTCAATTGCGGGTATTGTAACCGGTGCCGTGGAAGGTGTGAGTAAAAACGGCAAACCCTACGGACGTTTTTCATTGGAGGATTACACCGATACGCATGAGTTTATGCTGTTTGGCGAAGACATGGCTAAGTTTAAGTCCTTCTTAACACCGGGCTGGTTCCTGTTTGTGAAAGGAAAGGTGCAAACCCGCTGGAACAAAGAAGATGATTTTGAACTTAAAATTTCCAGCATACAACTCCTGTCAGAATTGAAGGATAAAATGGTAAAAGCTGTCACTTTGAGTGTAGATGCACAAAAGGTTGACAGTGTTTTTGTTGACCAGATGCAGCAACTTTTTGACAAACACAAAGGCAATTGCATTGTTAAAATGAACCTGGTGGAGAAGAATAGAAAATGGTCAGTAGGCACATTTTCAAAGAAATACAAGATTAAGTTAGATAATGATTTGCTGGAGTCATTTGATGAAATGGAAATAAATTACCAACTTAGTCAGGCATAATTATTGACAACTAAAGAACAATTAAAAAAGAAATACATGGCAGTAGAAATAACAGACAGCAACTTCGAGGAAGTAGTGCTGAAATCAGACAAACCCGTTTTAGTAGATTTTTGGGCAGAGTGGTGCGGACCATGCCGTATGGTGGGCCCCATTGTTGAAGAGTTGTCGAAAGAATACGAAGGCAAAGCCGTAGTGGGTAAATTAAATGTGGATCACAATCCTAAAGTAGCCACAGATTATGGTATCATGAGCATCCCGGCTTTGTTAATCTTCAAAAACGGACAACTGGTAGATAAACAGGTAGGTGCAGTACCTAAACACATTCTTGATGGAAAATTAAAAGCACAGATTGCTTAATAACATAAGTTTCTGAATAACGAAAAACGCCATCCGATTTGGGTGGCGTTTTTTGTTACCTTGCTAATATGTGTGTTTTATGAATAAGGTTTACAAAGAGTAAAAAATAATTTTTGATTGTGCTTACTTTTTCTATATTCGTATAACTATTTGCTACTTATATGAAAAAATACATCTTGTCTCTTTCTTATTTTATCTGCATCAGCACATGGTTTAGCCATGTATATGCTCAAACACCCTCTCAAGACCCACATTGGATTATACATAATTTTTATTCAGATGAGTTTAATTACACAGGTAATCATGCTCAAATCATTAGTCAACTTGGTAATAAATGGCATTTTCTTGCCTTTAATGATAATCCAGCCAGTAGTTTAGGTTATGTTTTTGCAGATGGTGCAGATATAGACGTAAATAACGGAGTACTTATATTATCAGCTAAATTTGCTCCAGGAAGTTACCCGTTTCCCAATTTAAATAGCACAACATATAAATCATATGACTACACCAGATGCCAGTTGGTTTCAAACAACCTTATGCATTATGGTTTTTACGAAATAAAATTCAGGCTGCCTTATTATACATCAAATCTTAAAGAAAAAATTAGCGGCATTGGTGCCAATTTTTGGCTGTTTCCGGTGACAAGGAAGTCGTACCCGTTTTATGAAGAGATAGATGTTTTTGAGCAGGTAACAGAAAAGCAATATCTATTTGGTCCAACTATTCATCATTTTTATGATAATGGACAAAACCCACATCTTACCCAAAATTCTCGTTACCCCGAAATAGGCTGGAGTAAAATAAATAACTATGAGGCACCCTTTAACTATCCGGTTGATTTTTCTGCTGGGGAGTTTCATGTTGTTGGTTTGGAATGGCAAAAAGAGTACTTTGGTATCTACTTAGACAATGTTTTGGTTAAAAGTATCAATTTCAAACAAGATACCATCCCATCACAAAATGTTCTTTTAGATTTGAATGTAGAAGCTGCTGACGTTTTAGAAGGCCAACCTGGAGTGCAAACGACTACCATTTTTCCTTATAACTACGAACTGGAGTATTTTAGATATTATAACATCAACACTTCTTCTGTTCAAAACTTGAGTATTTGTTCACCTAATTATGCCAATAGCAACAGCAATAACAATTTGGGCTATACATTGCGTAATGATGTTGTTTTGGGTGGCACAGGCTGTACCTCAGCTAAAATTAACACCGGAGCTGATTTTATTTTGAGAGCCAAGAGTAGCATTACCTTAGAAGAAGGTTTTGAATGTGACCAAAATACCACACTCTATTTTCAGGTAAATGATTTGTAAGCTATGAAAAACAGTTTTTTTTATTTGATTGTTTTCATTTGTTTGTTTACTCAATGCCGAAAGGATGATGAACATGATTACCCTGATTTGTCAAATGTAGGTAACATATCCTCAATTGTAATTGGCAAAGGAGCTTGGATTTTAACATATCAGAATATTGATAGTATATCAAAAGATAGTGTGGTGTATTTGGATAAAGATTGGTTCAAAGGGGATGGTATAATTGATGCGGATTTTCGATTGGTTAAGCTCGATAATAGCAATCGAAACTATTTGCACATCACGAAATTTAGGTCTAATAATGATAATCAAATTCATAACCATTATGATACCATTATTATTTCACCTTATGACAATCTTATATCACTGAATTTTTATGAGTATAGTGCTTCTGGTTTTGTGCCGGTTAAAAAAGGTATTTTTATAGGGCGTTACAATCAAGATTTAAACAGAATTGATGGTTACTTAAGACATAGAGTGGGATATAAAATTGATCATTGGGACCCACCCTTTCCTGCTTGGCATGAATACAGGACGGCTATAGCCATAGTCAATGCCTATTGTGAATAGAAAGAATACTCACACAAATATAGAACAAGAAAACTATTGTCTTGACAAATAAAATTACATTTAACATATGAAAAAAAATCTCCTTTCATTTTTAGCTTATTTGCTTTTTGTGTTTTCTGCAACAGCGCAAATAAAAGTTGTACCTGGCGGTAATGTAGTATTGAGCAGGCCACTCGACCCATCTACCTTTGTATTAATTGGTGAAACAGCCAACAAGTATCCTCTTTACTACCCGGGTAAGTTGAGTATTAATTCATATTATCAACCCTCTGTAATTATTGACCACAATGAGAATAACGCTTTTTTTAAAAAAGCTACTTATTGGCCAATTGTGTCTAATGCCAATAGTAATATGTGGTATGGGAAACATTGGTGTACAAGTATAAACAAATATTCTCAGAATGCTTTTGTATCAACTTTAGGATGGCACTATGGTCATGCTTATTACAATATTTCTGATTCTACCTTTAAATACAACATTGAAAACATTCAAGATGCATTAGGTAAAATACTTTTGCTTAGAGGGGTTACGTACAAGTTTAAACCCAGTACCTATTGTGGAGATAGTTGCACACAGGCTGATGTAAATGCGATAGATAGCTTGCCCCGTCACTTCGGTTTTATTTCTCAAGAGGTAGAGCCTATTTTTCCTGAGTTGGTATCAGATATAAAACGCCCTTTTGATACAAAAGCTTTAAACTACATTGAAATAATTCCGCTTTTATTGGAAGGTATTAAAGAACAACAGCAACAAATTGGTGCATTGCAATGGCAATTGCAGCTTTGTTGCCAAAGTGGTATGGGTGCTTTTTATAATGGAGAGGGCATAATTGCTTGGCCGGGTGATACAATTGTTTTTGATACTACTGGAGGTAACCTTAGCCAACGCAGGTTAAACAAAAAACCAGATGGAGATATGGGTGTAGTAGGAGGCAAGGTTTCTTTGAATTTGCCGGTATTGTACCAGAATGAACCCAACCCGTTTAATGCTTCCACCACTATACGATTTGATATACCTGCAAACTATACTAAGGCCAACCTGTACATTTATACCTATCAAGGTGAGCAAATTAAATCATATAAAATTGATACGAAAGGAACAGGTAGTATTCAAATTAAAGGCAGTGAGTATAAGCCGGGCATTTACCTATATTCTTTGATTGTTGATGGAAAAGAAATCAGCACAAAAAAGATGATTTTGACCAAGTAGAATATAGCAATTAGGGTTTCTACAGGCACGGAGTAATATATCGTTTTGGCTCTGTCCCTGGCCCAGGTGGGGCGAATTTTAGAACAGCCATTGCGAATGTAAACGCTTATTTAGATTGAAATGAAAACCTTATTTATCAATATTGTTATTGCAAGTACTTTTTTGTTTGTTCAATGCCAAAAAGACGATGAACATGATTATCCTGATTTGTCGTATGTAGGGAACTTAGGGGGTATTTTACAGAAAAGCAAAGGTTATTGGGTATTTGTTTACCAATATATTGATAGTATATCAAAGGATAGTGTCGTATACTTAGATAAAGATTGGCCAAAAATCGGTAGCTCTTCCAAAGGATTTTGGTTGGTCAGGTTGGACAACTCAAATCGTAAGTATTTACATGTTACCGAATTTCGATACAATAATACCGATTACAAACATATTGATACAATTTATATATCAAAAGGTGACAACCTAATAAAGCTGAATACGTATCAAGGCAGTTCATTTACTACTATGCCAATAAAGGAGGGCACATTTATTGGTCGGTACAACCAAAATTATAAACGAATAGAAGGATTTTATCGCTATCCCGTTTTTTATCATGTGGGTGCTTCAGAGGTAAGAAGAGCCATTGCCAATGTAAATGCCTATTGCGAATAAATCTTAGATTATGAAATTTTTTCTACCCTTAGTGGTGCTAATCTTTACTTTGTTTCACATTAAGCAGTCAAAATTACCTTCACTCCACTTTCTTTCCCAGCCACTTTCTTACTGTTCCAACAGGTAGTCTTGCCCAGGCGCGCTCATGCAGGTAGTAGAGTATAATTTTAGTTATTAGCTCGGTGCCGCCAATTTTTAAACCCGTAAAAGGGTCGCCTGTAATAAAAGTAGAGAGTATAATGGTATCAATGGTGCCCACCAGCCGCCAGGAGATGGCTTTGAGCATAGAGAAACGCGGAGTTTGGCTCCATTGGTTGCGTACCATCAGGTACACCCAAAAACGTTCGTGAAAATAATAGAGGGCAATTTTGGTGAGCAGTTCACTAAGGCCTATGGACAAAGCCTTTACGTGTCCTCCGCTGCCAATAACAAACCACGAAACCAGAATGGTATCCAACGTGCCAACTGCACGCCAGCTGATGCTTTTGATTATACTACGGTAGGATGATTCAGTCAAGTTTACAAATATATGAATTATTATGGGGCACAGTCTGCGAAATACCGCCCAAGTTATTAGTTTTGTGTGATGGCCGAATTAAAATTAGATACTGAACATCTGTTGCAAACAGGCAACCTTGAGTTGCTGGCCAAGCAGGTAATTGAAGGTTTTATAACCGGGTTGCATAAAAGTCCGTACCATGGCTTTTCTGTTGAGTTTGCTGAGCACCGTTTGTACAATACGGGGGAGTCAACCCGACATATAGACTGGAAGTTGTATGCCCGTACTGAGAAGTTGTTTACCAAACGTTACGAGGAAGAGACTAACCTGCGCTGTTACATGGCCATAGATTGCAGCTCGTCCATGTTTTTTCCGCAGGAAGGGTTGAGCAAAATATCGTTCTCGGTTTATGCCGCAGCCTCACTTATGCAATTGTTGAGCAAACAGCGCGATGCATCAGGTTTATGCTTGTTTGATGAGCAAATCAATTACCTCTCTGAAGCACGTGCCACAGGTTTGCACCGCAGGCTGATGTTTGGCAGAATGGAGCAATTGCTCAAAGCACCGCAACAAAACAAAGGAAGTAATATTGCCAAAGTGTTGCATGAACTGTCGGAAAGTATTCACAAGCGCAGCATGGTGATGGTGTTTACCGATATGCTTGATAGTACTGTGGATTTGGATGAATTGTTTTCAGCCCTGCAGCATTTACGTTTTAACAAGCATGAAGTAATTTTATTTCATGTGTCAGATAAAAAACTGGAGGCAGAGTTTGATTTCAGCAACAGTCCGTATGTGTTTGTAGATATGGAAACAGGCGAACGCATGAAGTTACAACCACAGGCGCTAAAAAAACAATACCTCGAAGCTTGGGATAGTTTCAAAAAGGAACTTGTTACCCGTTGCATGCAGTATAAAATTGATTTTGTAGAAGCAGAGGTGGGCACTGATTTCGCTCAGGTTCTTTTACCCTTTATTATGAAACGTGCTAAGTTGTATTAGATGATAAAGTTCCCCGACTGTAAAATCAACTTAGGCCTTCACGTTATTAACAAACGTAAGGACGGGTTTCACAATATTGAAACGGTATTTTATCCGGTACAATGGAATGATGCACTTGAGATAAACACACCTAAACGTTTGCGGAAACAGAAAGTATCATTCAGCTCTTATGGGTTACTGATTGACGGCAAATGCGAGAACAATCTTTGTGTTAAAGCCTACCATTTACTTGATGCAGATTTTGACTTGCCTCCGGTAACTATTCATCTGCTCAAAAATATTCCTATGGGTGCCGGCTTGGGCGGTGGTTCAGCAGATGCTGCTTATACCATCAATTTATTGAATGAAAAATTTGAGTTGGGATTGACCTTAAAACAACGGCAATCTTATGCGGCTCAATTGGGAAGCGATTGTGCATTTTTTATAGACAAAGTGCCTGCGCTTGCTTCAGGCAGGGGAGAACGACTGAAGAAGTTGTCGCTTGATTTAACGGGGTGGCATATTGTGATTGTGCATCCTGCAATTCACGTGAGTACGGCTGATGCCTATGCAGAGGTGAAAAAAAGAGGCAAAACAGAGGGTAACAATAAACTGGAATACATCATTCAACAACCCGTTGCTAAATGGAAGAAGTTGCTTGAAAATGATTTTGAGTTTTCAGTATTTCAAAAACATCCGAAGATTAAACTTCTTAAACAACAAATGTATGAACTGGGAGCAACTTACGCTGCCATGAGTGGGAGTGGCTCAGCAGTCTTCGGTTTGTTTAAAGAGGAACCGCAATTGCCCGCAGCATTCAAACGTTTGAAACATTATTCAGGTAGATTGTAAACAACATAGCATGAACTTACTCATCAAAAATATCAAACAACTTATTGGTGTGGACGAGCATAAGCTGCTTCGCAGAGCCGGCAAAGAGATGAAAGAGATGCACGTGATAGAGAATGCCTTTCTCTACATTGAAAATGGTAAGATATCGTCTTTCGGCAGCATGAAAAATTTTGATGCCATTGCCGTAGTCAACAATCACTCAACGGTTACGCAGGTAGATGCTACAGGCAGAGTAGTGATGCCTACGTTTGTGGATGCACATACGCACCTTGTTTTTGCCGCTACCCGTGAAGAAGAATTTGTGATGCGCATCAAGGGTATGAGTTATGAAGAGATAGCTGAGAAGGGCGGGGGAATACTGAATTCCGCCAGACGCCTGCAAGCCATGAGCGAAGATGAGTTATATGAAGGTGCACGCAACCGTTTACTGGAAGTGATTAAGCAAGGTACCGGTGCTATCGAGATTAAAAGTGGCTATGGTTTAACTGTGGAAGATGAAATCAAAATGCTGCGGGTAATTCAAAGACTCAAAAAAGTTTCCCCCATTCCCATTAAAGCTAATTTTTTAGGAGCACACGCTTTTCCGCTGGAGTATAAACAAAATAGAAGCGGCTACATTAAACTCATCATAGAAGAAATGTTGCCGCGTATTGTAAAGGAACAACTGGCAGATTATTGTGATGTATTTTGCGATAACGGTTTTTTTACACCTGAAGAAACCGATAGAATTCTGAAGACGGCTTCAGCACTTGGTCTCAAAGCCAAAATTCATGGCAACGAGTTGGGATACTCCGGTGGAGTTCAGGTAGCAGTTAAAAATAACGCCTTAAGTGTTGACCATTTGGAATATTGCGGAGAGGAGGAAATAGATTGTTTGAAAAATTCTTCTACCATGCCTATGGCCTTACCGGGTTGTTCTTTTTTTCTGGGAATCCCCTTTGCTCCAGTGCGCAAAATGATTGATGCAGGTTTGCCTGTTTGCCTGGCTTCTGATTACAATCCAGGCAGTTCACCCAGTGGCCGAATGAGTTTCGTCTTGTCGCTGGCCTGTACGCGAATGCATTTAACACCTGAGGAAGCCATTCATGCAACTACAATAAACGGGGCGGCTGCCATTGAGCTGGCACATTCACATGGCAGCATTGCAACAGGCAAAGCCGGCAGTGTGATTATAACTAAACCTATTCCTTCCTATAATTTTATACCCTACAACTTTGGCAGCGACTGCATCGAGCACTTAGTGATAAACGGTGAGTTGATAGTTTGATTGTTTGAAGAGGTTGATGCCACTGATTGCACAGATATAAGTCATTTTATGAAAGCACGTAGATATATAGAAAACGTATCAGGACTAAAAGCTTTTGACCTGACTTCTGACATCATTCCAGAAGTTGGAGCAGGTGGCGTGAGTTTTAAAAATGTGTTGGCAGACTTTGAGTGTATATTGACAAAGAATTTAATCGAAAGAAATAGTGAAGCGTCTATTGAGCATCTCTTAGACAATGATTTCTTTTATATGACAATTAGGACAAAAGGAAGAGAATTTGAGATTGAGTTAGACCTGTTTACGGGCCAAATAAGTTCAATGATTTGTAGAGAAGGCTATGTAGGAAAACTATCTGGTGAATTTGGTATTGGCTCTAAAATGAGTGAGTTTATTAAAGCCGACAATAATATTGGATTTGACCTAGACCATAGTTTTTTTGCAAGGTCTCCGTTTGATGGATTAGTGATTTACGCGCCACAAAAACTAGTTGATAGTATTTATTCTGCGACAGTTGACTGTAAAATAATTCCTGATTTTAAAATTGAGACAATTGAGATTCTCTCAATAGACTTTGCAAAAGAACACTTCAAAGACACACTTTTTATCGAATAGCAAGAAACTAGAATGTAATACATGTCTTGTAACAGCTTACTGCTCCTTATTTAATCAGTGAAATCAGTGGCAAAAACACCTTCTGGCAAATCTCGAACAGAATCAGGTAATGTTACTCCAATTCCAAACCCAACTTCATCCGCAGGTCATTGATGGCGGGGTTGTCTGAAACCATGGCTTCAAACTTTTCTTTGTTTGTGAAGAAAGTTTTTTCAGTGCTTTCTGTTTTGCTTAATTCAATCTGAATAAAAATGCTGCGGTTATCCAGTTTTTCTTTGAGGTAAGCGAGCAGGTTCAGCTTGTCTTCTTCTACCTGATCAACCTGTGCTTTGTTACTTACGGGTAAGGTAAGCACATTGTTGTTCACTACCGGTTGTATGGTTTTGTATATGGCGGCTAAACTTGGTTTGCAATTTTCGCGGTGGGCCGAAAGGCATGCCTGTAATTCATCAGGGGAAATAGCTTTTGCCTCAATTACCTCTTCTTCCAGTTCACTTTCTGCTTTTTGAATGGCTTGTTGCTCGGCCAGTTTATTTTTGATGGCACTCAGGTTACCCAGTTTGGGCAGGACAGCAGCTGAGGATTTGGTTTCAGCAGGAGCTTCAACAGGAGCCGCTGTTTTAGTCGGAGCTACATCAGTTTTTTTTTTATCCTCACCGGCTGAGGCCAGGAGCTTGCTGTCAAGCAAAGATTGCAGGTAACACAACTTCATCAGGCACAGTTCCAGGTGCAGGCGTTGGTTTTTGCTGCTCTTGTAATTAATGTCGAACTGGTTGGTGATGTTGATGGCATTAAGCAGGTAAGAGGAGGGAATGTTGCGCGACTGTTCCAGGTAGCGTGAGGCTACATTGTCACTTACTTCCATCAGCTTGATAGTTTTTTCGTCTTTGCACATCAAGAGGTTGCGCAGGTGTTCGCTTATGCCTATAAGAAACTGGTGTGAATCAAATCCTTTGCTCAGTATTTCATCAAACATGAGCAATGAGCCGGGTAAATCCTGGTTGTACAGCACATCAATGATGCGGAAGTAGTAATCATAATCCAGAATGTTGAGATTGGAAATAACATCCTGATAAGTAATGTGTGTACCCGAGAAACTGACAATACGGTCAAATATGGATAAGGCATCACGTAACGCACCTTCTGCTTTTTGTGCCACTACGTGAAGTGCGTCTTCTTCAGCAGTAATGCCTTCTTTAGCGCAAATGTTCCGCAAATGTTCTACGGAATCCTGCACGCGGATTCGCTTAAAATCAAAAATCTGACAGCGGGAAAGGATAGTTGGCAGGATTTTATGCTTTTCAGTAGTCGCTAATATAAATATGGCATAGGCTGGTGGTTCTTCCAGGGTTTTCAAAAATGCATTAAATGCCGCAGTAGAGAGCATGTGCACCTCATCTATGATGTAGATTTTGTACTTGGCGCCCTGCGGAGCGTAACGTACCTGATCCACCAAGCCGCGAATATCTTCCACGGAGTTATTGGAGGCGGCATCCAGTTCATATATATTAAAGGAGCTGGAATTATTAAAGGCCATACAGGAGTCGCAGGTATTGCACGGCTCAATGTCAGCAGTAATATTGTGGCAGTTGATGGTTTTGGCCAAAATACGGGCACAGGTGGTTTTTCCTACCCCTCTGGGGCCGCAAAAAAGAAAGGCATGAGCCAGGTGGCTGCTGTGAATTGCGTTCTTAAGTGTTTGTGTTACATGCGATTGCCCTATCACACTGTCAAAAGTGGACGGACGGTATTTGCGGGCTGATACTACAAAGTGCTCCATATACGCGAGCAAAAATACTTAATAATTTTGCATCTGATGATTTGTATATGAAAATATTATGTTTACCTTCGCACCCCTGATTTTATCAAAAAATGACAACAAAAAATTACGAATCAGTTATTATTTTAACCCCGGTCCTATCTGATGAGCAGATGAAAGAGACTGTTGCGAAGTATCGCCAGTTAATCATCGATAATGGCGGTCAGATGGTCCACGAGGATAACTGGGGTTTATGCAAACTAGCGTATCCTATTCAGAAGAAGAACACAGGATTTTATCATGTGTTTGAATTCGCAGCTCCGGGTCAAGTGATTGACAAGTTGGAGATCTCCTACAGGCGCGATGAGCGCGTTATGCGTTTTATTACAGTTGCTCTTGACAAACATGCGGTTGTTTACAACCAGCGTAAGCGCAATGGTGAGTTCAATAAAAAAGAAACCGCAACAACAGCCTAAGTTATGAGTATTAAGAAACATTCATCATCGAACTTCGTGTTCAACACTACACCTGAGGCTCCTCAAAAGAAGAAGTATTGCCGTTTCAGAAAGAACGGAATCAAATACATCGACTACAAGGATGCAAATTTCCTTATGAAGTTTGTAAACGATCAGGGTAAGGTATTGCCCCGTAGAATTACCGGAACTTCTTTGAAATACCAGCGTAAAGTGGCTCAGGCTATTAAACGTGCCCGTCACATGGCATTACTGCCTTACGTTGCTGATTCATTAAAGTAAAAGTTGGGAGGAAACAGTATCATGAAAATTATTTTAAAACAAGACGTTAAGAATCTGGGGTACAAAGACGATGTGGTAAACGTGAAAAACGGATACGCCAACAATTTTCTTTTACCCGGTGGTTATGCTGTAATGGCAAGTGGTTCCAACCTTCGTATTCTGGAAGAAAATCTTAAACAAGGTGTGATGAAACGCGCCAAGTTAAAGCAAGATGCAGAAGGATTAGCTGCTAACCTGAACGGTTTGAGCATTATTATTACCACCAAAGCCGGTGCAAATGGTAAAATCTTTGGTTCGATTACTGCGCTTCAAATTGCTCAGGAGTTGAAAAACAAAGGTTTTGAAGTTGACAGAAGAAAGATTGACTTTAACGAGGAAATCAAAAATCTGGGTAATTACAAAGCAAAAATCAACCTTCACAAAGAAGTAAAAGCTGAAGTAGCCGTTGAGGTTGTCGCTGAATAAGCACAATATTTCCGGTGAAATTTCGTATAATGCCTGACCTTTTATCGGTCAGGCATTTTTATTATGAAGAAATTTTTAACATTTATATTCTTTTCCTTTCTGTTGCTTCCCGCTTTTGCCCAGCAGGAGGAAGAATCTCTTGTAGATGAATTTGGTGACACCATTGAGGTGAAACCACGCTTTTATCCAGTGTACCGTTTAGGTGTATTCGGGCACGGTATGTTTTCTTCTTCACGTGTTATACTTACTGATTATGCCGGTTCACGTGATAGTCGCATAGGTTATTTGCCGCTTAGTTATGGTGGTGTTGTACGTATTGATTTTAAGAAATGGGCCATTGAATCCGGAGTTGGTTTTACAGAAAAGCAGGTTTTTCTCAGCACCGGAAACGAACAGTTTAATGATAAACAGTTTCTATCATTAAAAGCCAAGGCTTCGTGCATGGAAATTCCATTGCTATTTCATCTTCCGCTTCACCGGCCCGATTCTAAAACTGTTGTAAGTCCGTTTGTGGGTTTTTCATTTAACGCTATGGGCAACTGGACGTTAAGCGACTTAAAACAAGAAGTTGCTTCTTTTGATACCAGTCTAAATTACCTGGGTTCAACCACTGCCACTAAAGTAAACCCCATTGGAAGTTTTGCCGGTTCATTTATTGCAGGTGTGGGTATGGTAAGAAAAATCAAAAAGTTGGGCGCCATTGATTTTGGCATAAGTTATCACGTTGACTTTTTATCCATGCCCAAAGTTCAATGGGATTACAGCTATAAGTATACAGGGGGAGCTGATCGTAATTACAGTCACTATTTCAGGTATGCCAACCAAAGTATTCGTTTCAGACTTACTTACTATTTCCTGAATTTTACTACGGAGAAAAAACCAAAGCCTCCGGTTTTACCTGCATTAGTATTGCCTGCTGCAGCTTCACCAACTGATTCTATACAGCCACCGTCAATTATTCAGGCACCGGTAGATTCAGTTCCAGCAGACTCACTCAAACCTGAGCGCTTCTATAGGGTCAAGCTTTGATGCTTTGATAGCAGGATACAAACCTGACACTAAACCAACCGCGAAACAAATAAACAGGGATAAATTTATCCAGGCCCAAGGAATAATAAACGTACCGCCTACTAAAGCGGATACGCTGTTTCCCATCATAATGCCCAGTATCACTCCGCCAATACCACCTATCTGACAAATAACAATTGACTCCACCAGAAACTGTCTGCGGATATTTTGAATGGTAGCCCCAAGTGATTTTCTAACTCCTATTTCACGTGTACGTTCAGTAACTGAAACCAGCATAATATTCATCAATGCAATGGCTGCTCCCAGTAAAGTAATCATAGCAATGATGATGGCTGTTTGAGCAACAATGGAAGTGTTTTCAATGAGCATGTTGGCGAGGTTATCGCTTTTCATGATTTCAAAATTATCTTCTTCCTTAAAATTGAGTTTTCTGATACTGCGAAACACACCCGTTGCCTCTCCGATGGCTGCATCCATCTGGCTCACATCAGGCACTACTATGGTGAGCACAAAAGACATGTTAGGTTTGGCAAAAACCTGACGAGCGGTATGCAAAGGGATAATGGCAATACGGTCACCACCAAAACCCATGGAAGATCCTTTACCGGCAAGCGTTCCCACCACTTTGAACTTTACACCCCCAATAGAAATAATCTTCCCTTCAGCAGGTTTGTTTTTGAACAAGCGGCTTTTTACTTCAGAGCCCAGCAGCACCACGCGGTTACCGTAGATGATTTCAGTTTGCGAAAAATTTCGCCCGCTGGATAAATCATACCCTGCTGCCTGCAAGTAGTGCTCATCTCCGCCCATCACCATATTGTTGGGGTTTGTTTTTTCAGAACCGTATCTTAATGTGGATGCAAAAGAAGCATTTACAGAAATAGATACCGTAGCCGGGAATGCATATTGTTTTTTGAAGGTACGTGCCTCACTGTAGGGTATGCTTCGGTAAACTTTATTTCTGCGGTTCCGTCCGCCTATGTGCATGTTGCTTCCGCGGTTCTTGATGTTGAATGAATTAGCCCCCATGTTGGAAAAGTTATCGCTGATGGAGCTTTGTATTCCGTCAATGGCGGTTAACATACCCACCAAGGCCATTATTCCGATGGAAATAATCAGCGAGGTAATGAAGGTGCGCAACTTATTCCCCATTATGGAATTAAGTGCCACTTTTATATTTTCCCAAATGCCCATATAGTAATTTCGAATTACCTCTTAAATAATATGCAGAACAAATAAATCCGACCAATGTGGTGTAACGCTCTACAAAACCCGACTATTGTTTAAAAATGAACCCGCGTTCCTCTTCAGCAAAATCAATTGTTATGCCCACCAGTTGCATACTCTGTAATTTACTGTAACTAAATGTTAACCCATTAAGTTCAAAATTCAGGTCGTTTTTATCGGGCAGGTCAAATCCCAATGTATAAGGAACTTCTCCCTCGTTTAGTTTTTTCTTGATGCTTATACGTACCACATAACCCTGTGGTACTTTGAGTAAACGGGACAGTCTTTTTACTTCTTCAATTGCAGTAGGAGTGATGTGTATAGGGCTGGTCATGGAGGCAAAGATAGAGCCTCTAGTTAAGTAAAATTTTGTGTTTTTTTACCTGTTGAAATTTATTTTTTCGTTATAGTTTTACACCATCATTCGTTTAAAACATAATCATATGGATGTCTGGGTAGTATTGTTGGAAATGGTAAAAATTTTGGTTCCCGCCTTAATAATTTTTGCGGTAACGTATACTTTACTGAATAACTTTTTTAAAAACGAGTACAACAAGAGATTGCTGGAACTTAAGACCAAAAATCAAGATATACTCACGCCTGTTCGTTTGCAGGCATACGAGCGCCTGGTGCTTTTACTGGAGCGTATTTCTCCCAATAGTCTGGTGATGAGAGTAAACAAGCAGGGCATGACGGCTTCACAGTTTAAAGCAGAGTTAATAGCTACTATCAATGAAGAGTTCTCTCACAATCTTTCCCAGCAGGTTTATGTATCCATTCAGGCCTGGACATTGGTAAGGGCTGTGAAAGAAAAAATGATTAACATTATTAACATGACCTACACCACTCTGGATCAAAATGCCAGTAGCATTGATTTAGCTAAAGCGATTTTTGAACACCTGATTAAGTCAGAGGATATACCTACCCAAACTGCCATTGATTTTTTAAAGAAAGAACTTCAGATTGTTTTTGAGCAATAGAGTATGTCAGAAAAGACGTTTACTACCGATTCAGGTATAGAAATTAAGCAGGTTTATACAGCATCACCGGAGCAAAAAGAATTGCCGGGAGTATTTCCTTTTACCAGAGGTATACAAAAAGATATGTACCGCGGTCGCTTGTGGACCATGCGTCAGTATGCCGGATTCTCTACCGCTGAAGAATCTAACAAACGTTATCACTACCTGCTGCAACAAGGTACAACCGGACTTTCTGTGGCATTTGACTTACCTACACAAATTGGGTACGACTCTGATCATGCTTTTGCTGAGGGTGAAGTAGGGAAAGTAGGGGTGGCGATTGATTCGCTTAAGGACATGGAAGTGCTTTTTAACGGAATAGAGCTGGAAAAAATTACCACCTCCATGACCATTAATGCAACTGCTTCTACCTTATTGGCCATGTACATTGCCTTAGCCAAAAAGCAGGGAGCTGATATCAGCAAAATATCAGGTACCATACAAAATGATATTCTGAAAGAATACGCGGCACGTGGTACTTATATCTATCCGCCTAAGCCATCCATGCGCTTGATTACTGATATTTTTGCTTATTGCAGTAAAGAAGTCCCCAAGTGGAATACCATTTCTATTTCAGGTTATCATATTCGCGAAGCTGGTTCAACAGCTGCTCAGGAACTGGCCTTTACACTGGCCAATGGTAAAGCATATTTACAAGCAGCTATTTCAGCGGGTTTGGATATCAATAATTTCGGTCAACGTTTGTCATTCTTCTTCAATGCACACAACAACTTTTTTGAAGAGATAGCCAAATTCAGAGCAGCCAGAAGAATGTGGGCCAAGATTGCATCAGAAATGGGGGCAACTGAACCTAAAGCGCAGATGTTGCGTTTTCATACACAAACAGGAGGCTCCACATTAGCTGCTCAACAACCTGAGAATAATATTGTGCGTGTAACTTTGCAAGCTATGGCAGCCGTGTTAGGCGGAACGCAATCATTACACACCAACGGTTTTGATGAAGCCCTTTCTTTACCTACTGAACACGCTGCAAAACTAGCATTGCGTACGCAGCAGATTATTGCACACGAGAGTGGCGTTACTGATACGGTTGATCCTTTGGCCGGCTCTTACTTTGTAGAAACACTTACTACGCAATTGGAAGAAGAAGCATGGAAATACATTCAACGTATTGATGCTATGGGTGGATCGGTTAATGCAATTGAAGAAGGATACATTCAGAAAGAAATAGCTGACGCTTCGTTTGCTTACCAGAAAGCGATTGAGAATAACACGAAAATTATAGTGGGAGTAAATAAGTTTACTTCAGCAGAAAAAAACAGCACGGAAATTCTTAGGGTAGATGACAGCATCCGTAAAGTGCAAATGGAAAAACTGAAGCAGTTGAAATCGGAGCGCGATAACGAAAAAGTGAACGCGTTTCTTCAGCAACTCTCAGCTGATGCAGGCGCAGGGGTGAACCTTATGCCGGGAATTATTGAAGCTGTTGAGCATTACGCAACATTGGGCGAGATTGCCGATGTATTCAGAAACGTATTCGGAGAATACCAGCAGTCATAACCATGAAGCTGCGGATTTTACATATAGCGTTATGCGCATGGATTTTTGTTTCCTGTCGGTCGTATTACCAGCCGGAGTTTATTTCCGCTAATGCAACCAACATCAATAAAGAAACAGTTGCCAAAGATGACAGTGCTGTATCGGCCATTATTTATCCCTACAAAATGGCGCTTGATACCATCATGTC
>JAGPCK010000053.1 GCA_018058135.1 Bacteroidia bacterium
TCAATACGGCCTTTGAGGGGTGTTTCGCAAAAGAGGCAAACTTTCTCAGTCATAGGTTCAAATTTCAGGCAATTTACTAAAAATAATATCCGTGTACAAACGGGTAAAACGGGTAAACTCGTTTCTACCCGTTTTTTGTCCGATTGTGTGCGGGCGCTGGTTTCACCTTTGTATAGTCAATAAACAAGGGGCTTTAGGTAAAGCACCACGCGTTAAACAAATTTTTAAACCATTTAAACAACACACGTTATGAACCACATGAACAACAACGTTCGCCTCATTGGCCGCTTGGGAATGAAGACTGCCGCTAATTGCGCTGATTGACGCAGATTAATTCAACATTAAGCGAAGCGAGGACTGCCACAGATTGCACAGATGAGCACTGATTTGATTACGTTTAACGGAAGAATGCTCATTAAACATTAAGAATTAAGCATTCAGCATTAAGCGAAGCGTAAGACTGCCACTGATTGCACTGATTAGCACAGATTAATAAGAGGCATTTTCCACTACCGAAAAGTAATTCATTAAAAATTAAGAATTAAGAATTAAAAATTAAGCGAAGCGTAAGACTGCCACAGATTGCACTGATTAACGCTGATTAAAACACATTTATTCGGAAGAGGTCACATTAAACATTAAGAATTAAACATTAAGAATTAAGCATTCAAAATTAAGCGAAGCGTAAGACTGCCACAGATTTCACAGATTAGCACTAATTAATAAAGAAAGATGATTTCCCCATAAACACCTAAACACTTACACACCTAAACACTCAAAAAAGTCCTTCCATTAAACATTAAGAATTAAGCATTCAAAATTAAGCAAAGCGTAAGACTGCCACAGATTGCACAGATTAGCACAAATTTTAAGAGTTATTTTCCATCACCGAAAAGCAATAAATTAAAAATTAAGCATTAAGAATTCAAAATTAAGCATCCCCCATAAACACCTAAACACCTATACACTCAAAAAAATCCTTACATTAAACATTAAGAATTAAGCATTCAACATTAAGCGAAGCTTTCAATTTTTGAATTTGTACTTCATCCACTGCCAGAAAGAAACGGGCAGGTATACTAGACCAAACAAGAGCACCATGGCTTTGAACTTCATATGTATAAAGACTCAGGTTACAACCTATGCGTTGCACCTGAGCAATTACTTAAACGTAACGCATTAATATAAAAGTACGCCTGTGGAAAACATTACCGGAGACGAATACCTCAAAGGTCGCGGGGCGCAGTACCGCTCTCACAACCCTTACGATAAACTGCACGTGGTACAGGAACATTGGGAAGGCCTGGATGAGCCTTTATTGGATGGCAAAGTACCCACACAGGTATTTATAGAGCACCCGCGCACTATAGTTAATAAGGTAGACAGTGCCGATGCCGGTATGATGTATTCCCTCAATCCTTACCAGGGGTGTGAACACGGATGCATATATTGTTATGCCCGCAACTCGCATCAGTACTGGGGCTATAGTGCAGGTCTTGATTTTGAGAGTAAAATTATGGTAAAGCCCGATGCACCCCGGTTACTGCGGGAGTTTTTCGATAAACGCAGCTGGCAGTGCACGCCCATAGGTCTATCCGGCAATACTGATTGTTACCAGCCATTGGAGAGCAAGTACCGTATAACCCGTCAGTTGTTGGAGGTGTTTTTAGAGTACCGCAATCCGGTGGGCATGATTACCAAAAACAGACTCATACTGCGTGATGTGGATCTGTTAAAGCAACTGGCTGAAAAAAATCTGGTACACGTGATGATTACCGTTACCTCTTTAAATGAAGACCTGCGTTTAAAAATGGAACCACGAACTGCGGCCTATGCACAACGGTTGAAAGTGATAGAGGCGTTGGCAAAAGCTGGCATTCCCGTGGGGGTGATGATTGCACCCATTATTCCAGGACTTAACAGCCATGAAATACCCATGGTAATGAAAGCCGCTGCTGATGCCGGTGCACAAATGGCGGGTTATACCGTAGTAAGATTAAACGGCAGTATACAGGAACTCTTTCGTGACTGGCTGCAGAAAAATTATCCCGATCGTTTCAATAAAGTATGGAAACAGATAGCAGACATGCACGGAGGAAAGGTAAACGACAGTGTGTTCGTCAGACGCATGAGAGGAGAGGGAGCGGTAGCAGATTCCATTTCCCGTTTATTTAAGATGTCAAAACATAAATACATGACCACAACAAAATCGTTCGCATTAAACACTTCAGAATTTTGTCGTCCGCCTAAAGGGCAGCTGCCATTATTTTAGATGATTTGCAGTAAGTGTGTCTATTATTATGGAAATAATCAGATAGATTTTTTCACTCATTTTTTGATTTTTTCACCACTATACTATTTGCAATCGCTTGCTGTGTAAGCATTGCTTAAAAGCAGGCGCATAAATTTTGCTTTTCCACACATGTTTGTTTTTAGGCATATAGGTTAGGATTAGAGTTTCTATCTTTGACTAACCAAACTATGGGACGTTTTATTCGTCCAATTTAAATAATATTTTCTGCGTATTTATAATTCGTTGATTTTCAAATGTAAAAAATTAATGAATTGTATAATTTTTTCGGTAAATAATTTTTTATTACAGATTAATAACTATATTTGACCGTTGAATTTTAGAAAATATGCCACTAAAAACCAAACTAGTTACACTAACCGCAGCACTGTTTTTTGTTGTTACCTCCGGCTTTGCACAAATTAAAAGCGGATCGAATCAACCCGGTGATACCAGTATAGTAACTGATGAGGGTATAGCAGTAACACCATCCAGTATTCGTTTATTTCTTCGCCCCGGTGAAACCGTTACTAAAGAGATACGGGTAACCAATAAAACTAAAAAGACTTATTCCTTTAGTGTAGCCTTCAATGATTTTGAGATGGGCGAAAATGGCAAACCGAAAGCATTAGATAGTTTGTCAAGAAAATATGCCCTTTCAAAATGGGCCATAGCTTCACCATCCTTTTTTGATATTAAACCAGGAGAAGTACAAAAAGTAGTGCTTACCGTAACTATACCTGATGATGAAAGTGGTAAAGTTGCCGGTTGGACAATAATGAGTATTGATCAGGTAGTAAAGCGTGACCAGATTACAACAGCCAGTACCGAAGCTAAATCAGTAGCCTTGGGTATTATTCCATCTTTTGGTTTTGGTATATATGTATATCAAAATCCGCCCGATGCCGGAGCACCTCAACTGGAGATACAAAAATTTGAAAAAGCAAGCGATGGTAAAGATGCTGAAAAGCGCCTGCAGTTGTTTGTAAAAAGTTCAGGCAATGCCATTGGTTTTTGTCAGACCTACATAGAACTAACCAATACATCAACAGGTGAATTTGTAAAGTTACCTGTAAGGAACTTCACCATTTTACCCGGTTTTGAGCGTGTTATTTATTTTTCACTTCCTACCTCCATGCCCAAAGGCAAGTACTCTGTAATTGCAGTGGTTGACTACGGTAGTAAGGAAGATATGAAAGCAGCCGAAATGGATTTAACAGTAGAATAATTAAGTACTAAACTCTATTAATATTAACCAATTTTTTTTAACACATGAAAACAATTAAACGAATCGCTCTTGCTTTGACATTTATGTCAGCATTGCCGTCTTTTGCTCAGTTACAAGACGAAAAAAATGTAACTATCACTATGGATCTTCAACCAATTTTACAGTTGAACATGACCACAGCTGATCAGGTGAACTTTGTGTTTGATGACATTGCCAGTTATTATGGTGGTATTATCAGATACGGTGCTACAACCCTTAAAGTTTCAGCTTCAGTTACCTGGGATTTGTATGCTGTAGGAACTTCAACCAACGGTACCAGCTGGGATCAGCAGGTAAAGTACGGTGCAGCAGCTAACCCTAATGCTATTGACGCGTTACCACTTTCAGCTCTGGAGCTTCACCAAAGAGGTGCCAACAACTACGATGCGAATGCTACAGGTGCACAAACAGATTACAGCGCACAATTTTCTCCTGCGCAAACTGCTGCAGTTGGTGTGAATTCAATTTATACCAATGCTAACCCTTACATTGCTCCAACCGCTGCTGACAAATACATTCAAGGTCACAAAGGAACAGTTGCAGCTCAAGACGGTGCTCCCGGTGGAAGTTATTTAACTGCTACCACCAGTGCAGGTTCGGGTAACATGAGTGATTACATGTTTGTAATTGACTACCGTATCCTTCCGGGCTTACCAGCAGTGTTCCCTAATGCAGGTGACAATGCAGGTACTTCACAAGCGCTTACTGCCGGTCAGTATGCTCAGCCAGGTGTTTACACCATGAACGTAAAATATGTTTTATTAGAAGACCAATAGGTCAGGAATGTTTCATATAACAAACCATATTTTATCCAAGATGACCAGAGCATTTTTATGCTCTGGTCATCTTATTTTTATATTTTTCTGTACAACAGTTGTCATTTTATCTGATGTTACATTAGCCAAAGCGCAATGCGGACCACCTCCGGCAGCCAACTGCCAGCCCTTTCCGGCCAGTACCTTGCAACTATCCGGCAATACCAACCACGATTTTATTTTTGACAGTTTCAGTAAATACATCAATGGCATTACAGTAAGCGGGGCCACACAACTTCGCCTTACCGTTTTACCCAACAATGCCTCATGCAAATGGAAACTACGTGTTTATGTAGACAATAATCCATCAGCAGCAACACCAGTTAATCAATGGGAAACGCTTAGCAATTATGGCGGTTCAGGTAACCCACCACTTATTGACTTACTTGAAGTGAAAATTTATAACGGTTGTAATACTCCCATCAACAGCGGAGTTTTTCAAACTTTTACACCCGTTAACGGATCTTTTATTGACATTATAAAAGATATAGTAATAGTACCGGCCGGCTCATGCACATCAAATGTAAACGGTGCAGGCAGCTACCTTACCAATTATAAAGAATACAGTTTTATGATAGACTACCGCATTAAACCGGGGCTGGTTTACATTGCAGGTGGTTACCAGTTGTCATTGCGGTTCTGCTTAGTGGAAGATGTATAGCAGCAGACTTACATATCGACTCCTTGCCCCTCAAAGGTTCATTTCATTGCTGACAGTTGTACTGTCATTTTTTGTTTCTATAGCCCTGGCTCAAAATAATTCAGCTATCACAATTACAGCCAAACATAAAACGATTGAATTGAAGGAGTTGACCATTATCAGCAATGTAATGCAGCTGAAAAACAATGGTGCCATACCGGCTACTATAAGTTTAGATGCTACCATGCCATCAGGATGGCGCATAATGAACAACAAAATACAATACACCATTGCCCCTAAAGATTCCATTTTTATTCCTTTCAGGGTAATTCCTAAAGGGCCGCTTAAAGGCAACACAGAGTACCTGATTGATGTTATTGTATATAACCAGAACAGAACCCGTTTAACCTCAGTAGGCTTTTCGGCATTGGTGATTAAAAAGACAGATTGGTCACTACATGTAGAACCTTCCAACAAAATTTATTTCCTCAACAATTCCAGAAGCACTGATTTTAAAGTGAGATACAGCAACAACGGTGACGATGATGAAATGGTGCTTTCTTCCTTTAAGCAACCGGATAAATCTGTTTCAGTTATGGATAGTGCGGGCAACAGATTAGAGAACTATAAGGATATATTTAATCTGAGAGCCAGATTAGACACGCAAATAACTTTTCATGTGTCCTTCACTGAGCGCAAGAACAATGTGCGCAGGATAGATTTAGATAATCACCTGCCCAATAATACACAGGAAGAAGAAAAACGGTTTTTACTCTTTTTACAATCAACCGAAGCCGGCAGAAAACAAGATGCCAATACATTTCGTAAGAATGAAAAAATAGAATTTATAAAACTGAGTAATCAGAAAAAGGTAAATCCATTTTCGAGTGATGGGTTGCCGCTTATAATGGAGACCAACGTGTTTAACATTATGGGAGAGCAGCCGGTAATGTTTACCAATTTACGTGGCAATACGCTTTTGGCCAATAATGCCAACCTCTTTTATTACTCACAAAACAGTTATTCCAGTTACTTTACCACACCTGATTATTTGAGGAGTGTTTCCTATTATGTGGGTTATTTCCATGAAAAAGGTGACATACAAATAGGCGACATGAGTGGTTCCAATACAGTAGGTTTTCAAAGTTTCGGGAGAGGTGTAAAAGGCAGTTACAACATCACCTCAAAACACAACGTAGGTGGATTTTTACTTAAGTCGCCACGTTTGATGGATGATAAAGGAATTATTTCCTATGGCAGTAATTACCGTTTCAATTTTAACCGCTCCAATTTTGCCGCATTTCAGGTAAGCCGTTCAGAGAATCAGTTCAGTGGTTCATCGTGTAACTTTTTTACAGGCAGTACACGCATTACCTTTATGAAAACCCAGGGAATTACCTTAGGTGGCGGAACAAGTCTTCGCAACAGAGATATCCCCGGTCTTAAACGAAACGGAAGTTATGTGAATGTGAACTATTCCGGCTTATTTTTGAATAACAAGTTGACCTCAGAGTTGAGGCTTAGTAATTTATCCCGCTCATTTGGAGAAAGCGGATCGGGTCGTTTTTACACCTACCACCAAACAGGGTTTATACTTAACCCTAAGGTGAGCCTCATATTAATAAACAACTACACCACAATGAATGCGGTGGCCAATTCCAATTTTACGTTTTTCAATAACCAGTTCTTTGTGAACCTGAAACAAAAGAATGGCGTATTGATTCCAAGTGTATTCTACAATACACAAAGTAACTTTGGATTAAGAAGACACTACAGAGGCGTAGGATTTGATTATAATTTCTTCAAAATGCTTACCAACCTAAAGGTGTCTACTTCATTAAGACTGGGCTATAATAAATTGATTGACCACCCTGATGTGCCTAATTTCTTTTCTTCCCAGTCAAGCATTTTGGCCCAATACAAAACAGTGAGTTTAAATGCACGTTATTTTTACGGACCAACCATTATCAGAAATGCAGATGACATCAGAGGAATGGTTAAATACCCGCAAACATTCTTCGCGTCATTCCAGCACCAATTGGTTTTCCCTAAAGAGTATTTTGTATTGCATAATAATCTGAACTACTCGTACTACAATCAGTTTTATAGTCACACGTTCGGTTACTTTCCGGAGTTATATCTTTTCACGGGTAATGGCTGGAGATTCAGAACTGGCGTAGGTTTTTCTGTTAACGTAAGTAATCCGAGAAAAGCACTTGAACTGCAAAATCCTGGGCAGGTGCCTACCGACCCCGATGGTAAAACCAATGTATTAACCACCAACATCAATGTTCAGTTTGGATTGAGAAAAGAGTTTGGAATTCCATTGCCGTATAAAATGACTAAAAGAAGGTACGTTACCGTTAACTACCGTTGTTTTATAGATGTAAATGGTAACCGCATAAAAGACAAAACAGAACCTGAACTGGAAAATATTGTGATTCGTACAGGTGACGAGGAGGTAATGAGCAACACCTTTGGTAGTGCTGAGCTGGAGAATATGCCCGCAGGCAAGTATCATTTCAGCATATTAAATTTGAGCGATAACCAAAGTTATTTCCCGGTAATACCTGATAGCGTTTTGTTGGACAGGAATAAAGAAGTAGCTATTCCATTTGTTAAGGGTTCTAAAATTACCGGACAAATTTATTTACAGCGGGAGCGTTTTGCCGTTGATGCTGATGTAGTGCTCGACCTATCGCGCATTATGGTAACAGCTAAAGACACGGCAGGGAATGTGTTCAGAGCCATTACCAGATATGACGGTACTTTCGAACTGTACGTTCCCAATACACGTTACGTAATAACACTTGATGCAGGTGTTTGGGGCAACCAGTTTACAGTTTTAAATAATCACCTGGAACTTGATCTGAACCCCAGGTCAGATAATACATTCATATCATTTCAGGTGGCTGAGCGGCAAAGGAAAATTGAGATTAAGAAGTTTTAGATTCAGGTAGGTCAATAAAATAGTTTTAGAAGAATTAGAATTTGTGAGTATGCAGTGAAGTTGGTGGAAGTTGAAATTTTGGACAATAAAAGTATTGTGCTAATTTTATAAAAATAAACAACTGCTGATATGAAAACAGTATTTCTGATTTTTTTTCTGATGATTGCCGGATGCATTACGGTGCAGGCTCAATCAACAGAACCCATAACCCGCAAGAATCTTGAGGCCATTAAGCCACCGGCTTCTTTTGATGGTGTTTATACCGAACGTTTATGGGGTGATACACTGGTCACCAGTTTTCTGATGTTCATTAAAGGAAAACTTGCTGTGCACTACCACGATGAGCACAGTGAACATGTGTATGTGTTAGACGGTACGGCTGAGATGACTATGGACGGGCGGAAATTTACCATCAAAAAAGGGGATTTTATTTTTATACCCATGGGTGCCCGGCACAGCGTGAATGTTACCTCACCGCAACCGCTAAAAATCATTTCTATACAAGCCCCGTGGTTTGATGGCCGCGACAGGATTGTGGTGAAGTAGCCTGAGTTGAAGAGCCGGTTTCTATAGATTCAGTAGCTTACAAAAGATAAGGAATTCACAATCAGGTCAAGGAGAGTTGTGCTTCGAATATACTGTTATGTACGTGTGGCTATCCTATAAGTAAACTAACACGTTTGCCAAGTCCGAATTCGAAAATTCGATAAAGTGTTGAAAGTTGAATGTCACATTTACCGTTTTCGAGCCTAGATATATAACTCTTTTTTGTTCCGAGTTTTACGGCCAGCTCTTCTTGTGTCATATGCGCTTCTTTTCTGGCTTCCTTTAACATGGTGCTGATTACAAAATATTGAGCTTTTTCTTCAAACTCATCACGTTTGGGAGAGCCAACCTTTCCGTACTTATTTTCAAGTAATTCTTCGAAGTTGGTGACGTTTTTTATTTTCTTTTTGTTTGACATTTTATTTTCTTCTTTGCTCAAAATATTCCTTTTTCAGTTTTTCAGCCAATTCAATTTCTTGTTTTGGTGTTTTTTGCGTCTTTTTTTGAAACCCGTTGAACAGAACCACTATATTACCTTTATCAAAACAGCTGAATATTCTGTAAATATTACTTCCCACTTCAACGCGTATTTCGTAAATCCCATCCGTTCCCGTCATGTGGTCGAAGAACTTTTTAGGAACGTTGTCAACGGTTCGCAATAAGACAAATATGTATTCAATCTTCTCTTGAACTTTTAACGTTTGAGCATTATAGAATTCTATGAAGTAATGCTTGTGAAAAAATGATTTTTTGTTCTGCTTTCACAGCGCAAAGTTAACTTTAAAGTTAACATTTGGCAGGTTTTGAGAAATTTTCCAATACGCATACAATTACAGCTAACTTTGAATAGTGGACTAAGGAAGGCCGCGTTAACTAACAAGCTATGGAAAAGAGATTCAATTATGAAACGGTAAGTGAGGCAGTAAACGACCTCATTAAAAGAGGTTACACCACCGACTTCAGTATCCACACAGAAAAGGATTGCCTCATTTGCCACAACACCTCCACGCAACTTTCGCCTGAGGAATTTGAGATAGATGAAACCTATCGTTTTGAAGGCAGCACGGATCCCGGAGATGAAATGATTGTGTTCGCTGTTTCATCACCCCGGCACAACATTAAAGGTGTGGTGGTAAATGCCTACGGCATATATTCCGATTCAGGGGCTTCGAAAATTGTGGAACGGTTAAGCAATCACTTATCCGGAAACAAATAAAACAAGTTGCTTTGCTCTGAACAGCGGTGAGTTTTACTTCACCACTTCCACCTGATTTTTCAGGATATCGTCCATGCTTTCGCGTTCACGAATAAGGTGCGCTTTGCCCTGGTAAATCATTACTTCGGCCGGGCGGTAGCGTGCATTGTAATTGGATGACATGGTAAATCCGTAAGCCCCTGCATTTTTAAAACAAAGGATATCCCCCTCACTTACTTCGTTCAACTTACGATCCCAGCCAAAGGTATCCGTTTCGCAAATGTACCCTACTACCGTGTACACACGAGGAGTGCCGTTGGGGTTAGAGATGTTAACAATGTGGTGTTAGGCATCATAAAACATGGGCCGTATCAGGTGATTTTGTCCGGAGTCAACGCCTACAAATACAGTAGCCGTAGTTTGTTTAATCACATTCGTTTTTACCAGAAAATAGCCGGCTTCACTCACCAGAAATTTACCCGGTTCAAACCACAGTTCCAACTCGCGGCCGTATTCAGCACAAAACTGTTTGAAGTTTTTAGCAATGGCAGCACCCAGTTCTTCTACGTTGGTGGTAATATCGCCTTCTTTGTATGCTACCTTAAATCCGCTTCCGAAATCGATAAATTCCAGATCAGGAAAATCTTTAGCGCAATCAAAAAGAATATCGGCACCTTGCAAAAACACACCGGAGTCAAGTATATCAGAACCTGTGTGCATATGCAATCCGTTAACACGTATGTTGGTTGATTTTACTACACGAAGCACATGGCGCAACTGGTAAATGGAAATGCCGAATTTGGAGTCAATATGACCGGTAGAAATTTTGGTATTACCGCCTGCCATAATGTGTGGGTTAAGACGAATACACACAGGAACCGTGTTGCCAAATTCATTACCGAATTGCTCCAGAATGGAGATGTTATCAATGTTGATTTGTACGCCTTCTTTAACAGCCAGTTTTATTTCTTCAATGGATACACAATTGGGTGTAAATAAAATTTCTTCAGGTTTAAAACCGGCATGCAGTCCCAGCCATACTTCCTGAATAGAAACGGCATCTAACCCTGAACCTGCATTTTTCAACAGTTTCAGTACGTTAATATTATTGAGCGATTTGCAGGCATACTTTATCTTCACCTTCGTGTCGCCAAAAGCATTCTTCAGGCGTTCATACTGGGAAAGAATTTTTTCTGCGTGGTACACATACACGGGGGTACCAAACTGCTCAGCTACTTCCGTTAAGCTGACATCTCCAACATAATATTGTCCGTTTTTTAGTTCCATAATCCTGCGAAAATAAGCAAGTCTGCCTATTTATGTTTACTGTGTTACGCTTAATTCTTTTTTGAAGACTTCTCGGCTGAGTAAAGACGGGGAAAAGGAGGGAGAAATGAAGCAGCTTGCCTTACCAGTCCTGAGCTGCTTCGGCTGTCATTTGTTGAGCAAGTTCTTTACCCAGATAGGCATCAATGGCTTGGTGCAATAAGTAAAGCAAGGGTGTGAGCAACAAGGCAACAGTGAATTTATAAATATAGTTGACTACACCAATGGCGAGTACGAGCGAGAGCGACCAATCAGCACCGATGTAAAAGGCAATGAACAGCACCACAAAACTATCAATGAACTGAGATACCAGTGTAGAGCCCGTTGCCCTTAACCACAATGATTTTTCACCTGTTTTCATTTTCAGGTAGTGAAACACATACACGTCAATCATCTGCCCGAAAAGAAAGGCCACCAGCGAACCGATGATAATCCACAACCCTTGTCCGAAAATTTGTGTGTACGCATTTTGCATGGGCAAAGGGCCTTCTGCAGTTTCTTTTATTTTCCAGAAATCGGCCGGGGTGAGTTGGATGGCCATGTATACCATCAGAAAAGAGTATGCTATAAGCGCAGCAGCAATGTAAGAAAATAAACGTACCCCGTGTTTTCCGAAATACTCATTGATAATATCCGTCATTATAAAAACAACGGGCCACAGCAGCACTCCGGCTGTCATGTTAAAAGAGTACTCACCACCCCATAGTTTCAGGTTAAACGGGTCAAAGCCCAGTGTTTGTTCCAGAGAAAATATTTTGACTCCAATAAACTCGGCTATGATGGCATTAGCGATAAAAAATGCTCCCAATACTAGAAACAGCACGTTGCGTTTGCTCTCTTTTATTTTCATCAAATGTCAAATATATCCTCTCTGGATGGTATCAAGATATTCTTGTACCCTTTGTCAAGTAATTTGAGTCGGAAGTATTGTTGTGTTTCTTCTTCTCCGTGTACCAGAAAAATCTGTTTTATTTTTTCAGGTTGCTGGCAGGAAAGAAAGGTGAGTATTTCTTCGTAATCGGCATGGCCGCTGTAATAATCCATTACTTCTACGTGCGCCTTTACTTCATGCTCTTCGCCAAAAATGCGTACTGTTTTGTTGCCGTTGCGTAAGCGCCCACCCAAACTTTCGGGTGTACAATAGCCCACCATCAGGATAGTGTTTTTCTCATCATTAATATTGTTTTTGATGTGGTGCTTAATGCGACCGGCTTCTGCCATACCTGAGGCGGAAATGATGATACATGGGGCATGTAATAAATTGAGCGACTTGGAATGCTCTACGTCTGTTATGAATTCGAGGTTGCGGAAACAAAAGGGTTCAGGGTCGCGTTGCATGTAATGCAGGAAATCATCGTTGTAGTCATCCGTGTAATCCCGCATTACATTAGTAGCTCGTGTAGAAAGCGGACTATCAACATATACTTTTATAGGAGGAAGTAGTTGGGCATTTTCCATTTTTTCGAGCTGGTAAATAAGCTCCTGTGTTCGGTCAACACTAAAGGCGGGAATAATCAATTTACCACCTTTTTTAACGCAGGTGTTTTGTACAATTTCCAGCAAGCGCGCATCTGCATCACCTACTTTTTCATGCAGTCGGTCTCCGTAGGTACTTTCACAAATGAGCACATCACATTGCGGAAAAGGCTGAGGGCTGCGCAAAATTTTATCATCGGGCCTACCAATATCTCCGCTGAAGGTGAGCTTTTTTTCTGCTCCGTTTTCGTTAATGGTTAAGTTAACCACAGCACTTCCTATAATATGTCCCGCATCGGTAAAGAGTAATTTTACCTCATCACATATATTTACTTCGTTGTGGTAATCTACCGGATTAAACTGGCTGAGGCAACCCTCCACATCCTGTATATCGTACAAAGGTTCCAGGGCATTTTCGCCCTTTTTTTTTCTGCGTTTGTTTACATAAGTGAGATCACTTTCTTGTATGTGGGCACTATCAGCCAGCATTATTTTACACAGGTCAATGGTGCCAGGTGTTGCAAATACCGAACCTCTGAAACCTTCTTTATATAAACGGGGCAATAAACCCGAGTGATCTATATGTGCGTGGGAGAGCACTACACAATGAACTTCAGCCGGATTAAAACCAAAGTGACGGTTGGGTTCGTCAGCATTTTTTCCCTGAAAAAGTCCGCAGTCCAATAGAATTTTTTTGCCTGAGTGTGTTGTTAGAAGATGTTTACTTCCTGTAACCTGTTTAGCTGCCCCGAAAAACTGAATTTGCATGATACAAATAAAGGGATAAAAAAGAAAAAGCCACGCAGGTTATGCGCGGCTTAATCAGGTTTAGGTTTAGGAACAAATTTGGGTGTCTCTTTAATCGCCTATGAAAACATCCAGAATCAAATTAAGGGAACCCTCAAGTAGTAAATGGCGTCCATTTCACCAAGTGTCATTTTCACTCCATGAATGCGTCAATATGCATGTTCCGTCCTATTTAATAGCGTCAATAATGTCGTATTTGGTGATAATATGAACGTTTCCGCCCAAATCTGTTACCAGTACAGCATTGTTCTCCCGGGTAATTTTGGCTGATACTTCTTCAATGCTTGAACCTGCACTTATCATGGGGAATGACGGTTGCATGATGGTTTTCACCGGCTGGTGCTTTAATTCATTTTGCTGCACCAGTCGGGCAAAAAGGTCGTTGTCATTAAGTGAACCGGTAAAAACACCTTTATCATTAACCACGGGAAGTTGAGAGATATCGTACTTGTTCATGATGGTGAAGGCTTGTTCCACCAAATCGTTTTCATTTACAGTAACCAGTTTTTGGTTTTTGTGTTTTTCAATTAAATCAATAGCGCGTTTAGCCTGAATGTCTTCTATAAAACCACGGTCGCGCATCCAGTCATCGTTAAACATTTTACCAAGGTAACGTGTGCCGTGATCATGGAAAATAACCACCACCATGTCACCCGGTTTAAACATGTCTTTCATCTGCAGCAAACCGGCCATAGCAGAGCCGGCAGAGTTGCCCACAAAAATGCCTTCTTCACGAGATATTCTGCGCGTCATTAAAGCTGCATCTTTATCGGTTACTTTCTCAAAGTGGTCAATAATGCTGAAGTCAACATTCTGTGGCAGAAAATCTTCTCCTATACCTTCTGTGATGTACGGATAAATTTCGTTCTTATCAAAAATGCCGGTCTCTTTGTATTTTTTGAATACAGAGCCGTAGGTATCAATACCCAACACTTTAATGTTCGGATTTTTTTCTTTCAGGAATCTTCCTGTGCCGCAAATGGTACCGCCTGTGCCTACACCAACTACCAGGTGAGTTACCTTACCATCGGTTTGTTCCCATATTTCAGGTCCGGTTTGCTCATAGTGCGCTTGTGAGTTGGACAGGTTATCGTATTGGTTGGGTTTCCACGCATTGGGAATTTCATTGACCAGCCGTGAGGAAACAGAGTAGTAGGAGCGGGGGTCTTCAGGGTCCACATCTGTAGGGCATACAATTACTTCTGCACCTAAAGCTTTTAAGGCATCTACCTTCTCGCGCGACTGTTTATCGGTAGTGGTAAATATGCACTTGTATCCTTTAATGATGGCGGCAATGGCCAGTCCCATGCCTGTATTTCCTGAGGTACCTTCGATGATTACACCGCCCGGTTTCAATCTTCCGTCTTTCTCCGCATCTTCAATCATTTTGAGGGCCATGCGGTCCTTAATGGAGTTGCCGGGATTGAACGTTTCTACCTTGGCCAGCACCGTGCAGGGCAGGTCGCGGGTAATGGAATTAATTTTGACAAGTGGCGTATTACCAATGGTTTCAAGAATGTTTTCGCAAATATTCATGCGGCAAAGATACAAAGTTGAAACATCCTATTTCCCGTTTTAGGCAAATGGACTTATTTTGCACAAAACTCAGCACTTGAATTCAGCACGGCACCTTATATTTTACCTTATCCTGCTACTTTGGTTTATTCCTGCTGTTCAAACATTTGTGCCTTTTATTAGAACAAAACCCCTCAACGGAGTGGTGGCCGAGGTAGCGAAACCTGAATTTACTTTCAGCAGTTTTATTGATGCCTCATACGGAGACCGATTGGAAAGCTGGTACAATGCGCACAGCAATTTACAGCCCTGGTTAGTAAGGTTGCGCAACCAATGGCATTACCTAGTGTTTAATACCATTCACGCTCCCGATATTGTGGTGGGCAAGCAGGAGTATTTGTTTGAAAGCATTTACCTGAAGGAACACAGTGGTTTAAATTACCGCGGTGCTGACAGTGTAGCTGCAATTACCCGTCAGTTGGCTGCTATAAACGACTCGTTGGCTTCTAAAGGAGTGAAGTTACTGGTGGTAATTGCTCCCGGTAAAGGCAGCTTTTATGAAGAATTTTTACCTGAAGGATACACTCCTGCGGTGAACACCAATTACAAGGAATATAAAAAAATGCTCTCCGCTTCAGGCATCAGCTATGTAGATTGCAACAGCTGGTTTTTGGAAATGAAAAATAAGGCGCAGTTTCCTTTGTATCCTAAGCATGGTATTCATTGGAGTAACTATGGAGGTTTACTGGCAGCCGATTCAGTATTTAAAAAATCAGCCGCTATAACCGGAAAAGATTTCGGGTCATTTTCTTTCAGTAAAATAAAACTGGAACACAATGCCCGCTTTTGGGACGATGCCGATTTGTGGAACCTGCTCAATGTTTTTTACCGCTGGGATGATGGCGAGGTGAACTATGCCTATCCGGAGTTGAAGTATAGAACAGCAAAGGAAAAACCCGATGTTTTAATTATAGGCGACAGTTTTTACTGGACCTGGTTTTACAATAAAATACCCCTGCATCTTTTTGATCCCTGTTCCAACTATTGGTACTATAACGCACAAGCCTACGGCACTGACCCTTCAGCACCGGTAGAGGTAGATGCCCTTAATTACCGTGAGGAGCTGGAGAAAAGAGATATAGTGATACTGTTAAGTACTGAAGGAAACATGAGTTTATTTCCATTTGGTTTTACAGAAAAAGTAAGTAAAATTTACCACATTAAAAATTAGACAACTATGGTATTCAGCAGCAGTTTATTTCTGCTTTATTTTCTTCCTGTTTTTTTGGCCATATACTACCTGTTGCCATACAAAAGCAAAAACACGTTTATTGTTGTAGCGAGTATACTGTTCTACAGCTGGAGCGGAGCCCTATATGTTTTGTTTCTGTTGGCCTCGTTGTTGTTTGACTTTTACATTGCCAAATACATTCACGATTCAACGGGTAAAAAACGAAAGCAGATTCTGGCTTTCTCAGTCATTATCAACGTAGGGTTGTTGCTGTATTTTAAGTATGCCAACTTTTTTATTGAAAATGTAAATACTGCATTATCGTCAGCAGGTATGGAGGCCGTTAGCTGGACCAAAGTAGCTTTGCCCATAGGCATTTCTTTTTTTACTTTTCATAAACTCAGTTACACCATTGACATTTACCGTGGAGTAAAGGCTCCGTTTACCAACATAGTCAACTACACCCTGTACATACTTTTGTTCCCTCAACTGATTGCAGGGCCCATTATTCGGTTTAATGAAATAAGTGACCAAATTGAAAACAGGGAAAAGGAATTAACCATTGATAACCGCCTCGAAGGTTTTTACCGGTTTATTGTGGGGCTGGCTAAAAAAGTTTTAATAGCGAATGCTTTTGGTGAAATGGCAGATGAGGTTTTTGCTTCTACCAACACAGCCTACAGCATGCAAGAAGCCTGGAAGGGAGCACTCACCTACACCTTTCAGATTTACTTTGACTTTAGCGGCTACAGCGATATGGCCATCGGCATTGGTTTGATGATGGGTTTCCGTTTCCCGGAGAATTTTAATAACCCTTACATCGCTACCAGCATTACTGATTTTTGGCGCAGGTGGCATATGACCTTGAGTCGCTGGATGAAAGATTACCTGTATATTCCTTTGGGTGGTAACCGTGTTTCTACTGCTCGTATGTATTTTAACCTGTGTACGGTTTTTCTTATTTCAGGCTTCTGGCACGGAGCTTCATGGAGTTTTATTTTCTGGGGAGTCTATCACGGTATTTTTCAAATTCTCGACCGCTTGTTTCTGATTAAAGTGCTGGAGAGGTTCCCCAAAATAGTGCAGGTAGTGTTCACTTTTATATTGGTGGTGATTGGCTGGGTATTCTTCAGAGTGGATAGTATTGAGCAGGCATTTGTAATAGTAAAAACCATGTTCGACTTTTCGAAAGCGGCCCATGTGTATGAATTCGGACAAATGTTTTGGGTAATGCTGGTTGTGGGTTCCCTGTTTAGCTTTATAGCATTGTGGTCAAAAAATTACGAAGCCTTACAGCGCAGTTGGTACAACCCTTTCACTACAATAAGAGGCTGTGTGTGGGGAATTGTTTCAGCGTTTATACTTTTTATATTCAGTGTGGCTGAAATTACTTCAGCAGGTTTTAATCCATTTATTTATTTCCGTTTCTGAGATGAAAAAAGCGAAAAAAATAGCGTGGATTTTTGTTTGGGTGCTGCTCTTTTTGCCCATGTTTCAAACTGCAACGGGCTTGTTCAGGGTGCGCATGTTGTACGGAGATTACAGAACACCAGAGTTTCCTGAATTCAAATTTGCAGGTTGGATAAATAACCATTGGACCGTAAAGTTTGAAAATTATGTGGAGAAACATGTGGGCTTCCGTAAGTTTTTTATACG
>JAGPCK010000054.1:0-5793 GCA_018058135.1 Bacteroidia bacterium
AATTATCCGGAAACCTCCGGCATTCACAATCTAATAAAATCAAAAAATGGAAAATTCAAATGACACAGGAAAGCTGATTGGAGCATTACTTATGGGTCTTATTGCCGGTGCCGCCATCGGTGTATTATTCGCCCCTGACAAAGGTAGCAAAACCCGAAACAAGTTAATGAGCGGTGCAAAAGACCTTGCTGACGATCTTCAGGATAAATTGAAAGAAGAGGCTGTGGCATTGCGTCACAAAGCTGAAGAGTTGGAAGAACTGGCCAAAGAAAAGTTAAACGACTTAACCAATAACGCTAAACAAAAGCAAACGGTTTAGTTTCATCATGCAAACAGATAACAACATTTCTGTTTGCTTTTTCTTTTTTAAATCACCCCACTAATAAACAGATATGCTGGAATATGAAAAACTAGAGCCCCTTACTGAAGGTTTTAAAGCCTATATCAAAACAAACG
Organism: Bacteroidia bacterium; assembly: GCA_018058135.1. GTDB lineage: Bacteria > Bacteroidota > Bacteroidia > UKL13-3 > UKL13-3 > JAGPCK01. The sequence goes on from JAGPCK010000054.1 coordinate 457, forward strand.
TGGAGCTCATAAAACTTGAAATGGTAGAACGTATTTCAGTTGTTGGTTCGGGTTTAGTTGCAACATTGGCAATTGGAATAGCCGCAGCCTCTTCTATGTTTTTCATTAGCTTATCTGTCGCATTTTACCTTTCAGCCCACTTTGGTAACAGCTATATCGGATTTGCCATAGTTGGCGCCTTTTACCTGCTTGTCGGGCTGTTGCTTTTAGCTGCAGGAAAGGGTCTTATAGAGCGGCCCATGCGCGATAAAATTATCGAAAAAATCCTTAGCCGCTAAGCCCTATGAAAACAAATGAAATAGATAGCCACACGGAACTGGTGTTGCAAATAATTTACCTGCGTGAGGTAAAACAAGAACAGGAGACCGAACTTAAAAAAGAAATAAGTGCATTTGTGTACAGCCTCTCTCCGGTATCCATTTTCAAAAACTCACTCAAAGAACTGGTGGCCGATAAAACCATGCAACAAAACCTGGCCCGCGTGGGTGTAAAAGTGGGCATAAGCTTTATCATTCAAAAAATAATCCGCAAAAACAGTTTAGTAAGCGGTATTCTGAGTGCCGTAGTTACTGAAAAAATAGCCACTGTATTTACCGGAAATAATTTTTCATCAATTGTGGACGGGATAGGTAAAATACTCACAAAGCCAAGAAAGGAAAAAGAAGAAGAGGGAACGGTGTTACATGATTGACGTAAAAAGAGAGGGTATACTGTTAACTAAAACAGATCTCGCGTTTGAAAACGAGGCTGTGCTTAATCCGGCTGTATATCAGGATGGAAATACACTTCATCTTCTTTATAGGGCAGTAAGAAAAGGAAACTATTCTACCATTGGTTATTGCCGTTTAGAAGGACCGCTAACAGTAGTGGAAAGAAGCGGTACTCCTTTAATAAGCCCGAATTATAACTACGAAGCTCATGGTGTGGAAGACCCGCGTATAGTGAAGATTGATGAACTCTTCTTTCTCAGTTTCACTTCCTATGACGGGGTTAATGCTTTAGGCGCTCTCGCTACTTCTATAGATTTGAAAAACTTTGAACATCATGGTATCATTGTTCCGCAGTTATCTTACGAAGAGTTTAAGCGGTTGGCTGAATGCAGCGGACCACTCAATGAAAAATACGAACGCTTTCACGTACACAACAACGTTATAAATAACCCCGATAAAAAAATGTTGCTGTGGGATAAAAACCTGATCTTTTTCCCCCGACTCATTAACGGCAAGTTATTCTTTTTTCATCGAATTAGACCCGATATCCAACTTGCCTCTGTAAACAACATTAAAGAACTTACAAAAGAATTCTGGGAAGACTACCTGCTGCACATTGATAAAAATATTGCCCTTAGTTCCAAACATGATTTTGAAGCAAGCTACATTGGTGGCGGATGCCCGCCCGTTGAAACAGAACAGGGTTGGCTGGTAGTTTATCACGGTGTACACGATACCGTTTCAGGCTACGTGTATTCTGCAGGTGTAGCCTTGTTGAATCTGGAGAACCCGTTAATAGAAATTGCGCGCTTACCTTATCCGTTATTCAAACCTGAATTAGAGTGGGAGTTAAAGGGAGACGTTAACAATGTGGTTTTTCCAACCGGCACCGCTTTGTTTGATGAAAGACTATACATCTACTACGGTGCTGCTGATAAGCGTATAGCTTGTGTTTCGGTAATTTTAAAAGACCTCATTAGGGAGTTACTAAATTATAGCAAAAAGGATGATGAATGATGCAACATTACACAGCAATCAGGATTTGCTGTATAAAAAAACTAAGCTCGGAGCTGATTTAAATAAAGTAAGAACGGCTACCGCCTCTCCGAAAAATGGCGTGGTTAAATCATTACCTGAAGTGTTGATGATTACCTCATATCCGCCACGTGAATGTGGTATTGCCACCTACTCTCAGGATTTAATTCAGGCGTTAAATCGCAAATTTGGCGAATCTGTTGCTTTGAAAATATGTGCACTGGAAACTGAGCAGGAAAAACACCAATATCCCGATGAAGTCAATTTCACGTTAGTTACAACGGCATTAAATAATTACAGCCAACTAGCTGGTTACATCAACCACAACACCCGCTTAAAAGTTGTACTGCTGCAACATGAATTTGGCTTTTTTCATCACTTTGAGGCAGAGCTGGTAACTTTTCTAGAGCAACTGAACAAACCGGTAATTGTGGTTTTTCATACGGTATTGCCTAACCCTGAACCTGCGCTGAAGCAACACATTCAGTCGATTGCCGCACAGTGTGCCCGCGTAGTAGTAATGACCAACAACTCAGCCCGCATTCTGAAAGAAGAATACGGGTTACCTGAACTGCTTGTTGAAGTTATACCCCACGGAACACATCTAGTAAAACACATTGATAAAGACGTTTTAAAAAAGAAGTATAATTTATCCGATAAACAGGTTATCTCAACTTTTGGCTTACTCAGTGCAGGAAAAAGTATTGAAACTACGCTCACGGCTATGCAGCACATTCTGAATAAACACCCGGCTGTGTTGTTTCTGATTATCGGTAAAACACACCCCAATGTGGTAAAAGAAGAAGGTGAAAAATACCGGAACATGCTTTTAGCCAAAGTGGATGAACTGAAATTACAAAACAATGTTCGCTTTGTTAATCACTATTTGCCCTTACCTGAGTTGCTGGAATACCTTCAGCTTACAGATATTTATCTGTTCACCTCCAAAGACCCTCACCAGGCTGTAAGCGGAACCTTCTCCTATGCCATTAGTTGCGGATGCCCCATTGTTTCTACCCCTATTCCTCATGCCCGCGAAGTACTGGGTAATGACTCCGGAATAATTATAGATTTCGAAAGTCCGCAACAATTGAGCGATGCCGTTAATCAATTACTTGGCGACCATCAACTGCGAGAAAATATCAGCACCAACGGATTGCACAAAATTGTTTCTACCGCTTGGGAAAATACCGCCATTGCACACATTTTACTTTTCGAAAAATTATCCGGCAATAACATCCCGCTTCGATTCACCCCACCACCCGTTAAATTAGAACACCTCAAAAGAATGACCACTAATTTCGGCATTATTCAATTTGCAAAAATCAATAGGGAAGATATGACTTCGGGCTACACACTGGACGATAACGCCCGCGCCATGATTGCGTTGTGTATGCATCTCGAGTTGTATCACGATGAGCAGGTGATTAATGACATTGCAGTTTACCTGAACTTTATTAAACACTGCCTGCAACCCGAGGGTCATTTTTTAAATTATGTAGACGAGAAAAAAGAGTTTACCAACCAAAACTATTCCACCAACCTGGCTGATTCCAATGGAAGGGCCATATGGGCATTAGGTTATCTTATTGCACAACCCGCTATACCAGAGAAACTGCGTGCTGAAGCCGTTTCAGTAATTGCTCCGGCAATAGGGTGTATAGAAAATGTACACTCAACACGCGCTATGGCTTTTATCATAAAAGGATTATACTTCTACAATAAAAGATACCCCTCTTTTGATAATCTTTCCACCATCATCCTCTTCTCCGACCGTTTGGTACAAATGTACCGGCATGAATCAACAGATAACTGGAAGTGGTTTGAAAGCTACCTCACCTATGCCAACAGTGTTTTGCCCGAGGCACTTTTGTTAGCTTGCCTCGCTACACGAAACAATACCTACAAGCAGATTGCTATAGAGTCGTTTTCATTTTTACTTTCGCATACATTTAATGAAGGCGGTATAAAAGTGGTTTCCAACAAAAGTTGGATGCACAAAGGAAAAGAATCGGCCCACTACGGAGAACAACCTATTGATGTTGCGTATACCATGTTGGCCTTATCAGAATTTTATACTGTGATTAAAGACAGCAATTATTTACGAAAACTGGAAGTGGCATTTAATTGGTTCCTTGGTCACAATCATTTAAATCAGATTATATATAACCCCTGCACCGGTGGCTGTTATGACGGGTTGGAAGAATATCATGTTAACCTCAATCAAGGGGCCGAATCAACAGTGAGTTACCTGCTATCAAGACTTACTTTTGAAAAACACAAGCAAATACCCATCATCGCAATAGATTACAGTCACATTTTTCAACTCCATATAAATTCTGAACTCTATGAATACCCCCGTAAAGCAGAGGCCGCAGATTCCTTTCAGGAGTATTCAATGGCGGTTTTCAAACATTAAAGTTAACAAAAAAATTCACTCGTTTTATTATTTCCTTTCATACATATTTTATGCATCAACAAATTTCAAAAAATACCCGCACCTTAGAAAATAAAATCGCTTTAGTAACCGGGGCAGCTTCGGGAATAGGTAAAGCTATAGCCAAAACTTACGCTAAAGAAGGGGCAAGCGTGGTGGTTTCAGATATTGATGAAGCCGGAGGGAACGATGCTGTTAAAGAAATAACTGAATCAGGAGGGAAGGCATTTTTTATAAAAGCCGATACTTCAAAAGAAAACGACAATAAACGTTTGGTTGAACAAACTGTTAAAAAATACGGAGCCCTTCATGTGGTATGCAACAATGCAGGCATTGGTGGACAAATAGGTTTAACAGCCGACTATTTACCTGAAAGTTGGGACAAGGTTATTGCCGTAAATCTTTCAGGAGTTTTTTATGGCATGCACCACCAGATTCCTGCAATTCTTAATTCAGGTGGCGGAAGCATTGTGAACATTTCCTCTATATTGGGTAGTGTTGGTACAAAGGGTTCACCGGCTTATGTGGCTGCAAAACACGGGGTGGTGGGGCTCACAAAAGCTACGGCTCTGGAATATGCTGATAAAAATGTGCGCATTAATGCGGTTGGTCCGGGTTATATTCTTACTCCACTGCTCACTAACTCGCTCAGCGAAAAAGTACTGGCCGATTTAGCCGGCCTGCACCCTATAGGCAGATTGGGCACCTCAGAAGAAGTGGCGGAACTCGTCCTTTGGTTGAGTTCTCCTAATGCATCATTTGTTACCGGATCTTATTACACCATTGATGGTGGCTATACCGCTCAGTAGCAGGCGCTGTACTTGTTCTGATACTTCACAGAAAACGGGTTACACAATAGCCCTTCAACAAATTCAGCAGCTTTGCATATTTTGCCCTATTTTCGCACAAAATTCTGTGCATGGACCAATATTCTTACATCTCCAACGCTGAAGCAGCCGTAGTTGACGACCTGTACCAGCAGTATAAAGCCAACCCCGACTCAGTGGAGTTTGGTTGGAAAAAGTTTTTCGAAGGGTTTGATTTAGGTTACCAACGCTACTCAGGCAATGGTAAAGGCGCTGTTTCAGAAGATTTTCTGAAAGAAATTAACGTGCTCAACCTCATTCGCGGCTACCGTACCCGTGGCCACCTGTT
>JAGPCK010000054.1:5893-17581 GCA_018058135.1 Bacteroidia bacterium
TCGAAGGGTTTGATTTAGGTTACCAACGCTACTCAGGCAATGGTAAAGGCGCTGTTTCAGAAGATTTTCTGAAAGAAATTAACGTGCTCAACCTCATTCGCGGCTACCGTACCCGTGGCCACCTGTTCACCAAAACCAACCCCGTGCGAGAACGTAGAAAATACGCCCCCACACTTGATATTGAGAACTTTGGTTTAGAAAAACGCGACTTGGAAAAAAGCTTCAATGCCGGTGTAGAAATTGGTATTGGTCCCGCAAAACTCAAAGACATTATTGCCCACCTGGAGCAAACCTACTGCAACAGCATTGGTGCCGAGTACATTTACATTCGTGAACCTAAAAAAATTGAGTGGCTGCAAAAGAAAATGGAAGGCGGCAAAAACACTCCGCAACTTAGCATTGACGAAAAACGCCACACTTTAGCCAAGTTAAATCAGGCCACTGTGTTTGAAAATTTCATTCACACCAAATACGTAGGTCAGAAGCGTTTCTCGCTGGAAGGCTTGGAAACATTGATTCCTGCGCTTGATGCCGTAATTCAATACGGTGCTGATTTGGGCGTGGAAGAATTTGTAATGGGCATGGCTCACCGCGGCCGCTTAAATGTGCTCGCCAACATTCTCAACAAAACATACGAACAGATTTTCAAAGAATTTGAAGGCAAGGCCTACGAAGATGACGGCCTGTTTGAAGGTGACGTAAAATACCATCTGGGTTTCTCCAGCGAAATGGTTACCCGCACAGGCAAAAACGTACACCTCAGTCTGGCGGCTAATCCTTCTCACTTGGAAACAGTAAACCCTGTAGTGAAGGGAATGACCAAAGCCAAACTCAAAAACCGCTACAAAGGCAACATTGATAAAATTTGTCCTATACTCATTCACGGTGATGCATCCGTTGCCGGACAAGGCATTCTGTACGAGGTGCTGCAAATGGCCGGTTTAAAAGCCTACAACGTGGGTGGCTGTATGCACATTGTAACCAACAACCAAATTGGTTTTACTACCAACTATACCGATGCCCGCACTTCCACCTATTGTACTGATGTGGCCAAAACCACCCTCAGCCCGGTGTTTCACGTAAATGCCGATGATGCAGAAGCGGTAATATACACCGTACAGTTGGCTATGGAATACCGCCAAACATTTAACAGCGATGTGTTCATTGATTTGCTGGGATACCGTAAATACGGACACAACGAAGGAGATGAGCCCCGCTTCACACAACCGATGCTGTACAAAGCCATCGGCTCACATAAAAATCCGCGCGAGATTTATGCAGAGAAACTATTAGCTGCAGGAAGCGTTGAAGCTGACCTGGCCCGTCACATGGAGAAGGAGTTCAAAGCGTTGTTGCAGGAAAAATTAGAGGCCGCTAAACTGGCTGAACCTTCTTTGGATAAAACCTCCACTAAAGATACCTGGGAAGGTTTTCGCACAGCCGGAGAAAAAGATTTTCTCGCTTCACCCGCTACGGCCATAGATAAAAAATTGTTCTTACAGTTGGCTGAAAAAATCACCACCATTCCTGAAGGATTCAAAGCGTTCAGCAAAATCGAAAAGATGTTTGGCGACCGCAGGAAGATGATAAAAGACAACAACTACGACTGGGCCATGGGCGAATTAATGGCTTATGCCTCGTTGGTGAGTGAGGGCTTTGCCGTGCGTATGAGCGGTCAGGATTGTGAACGCGGTACATTCAGTCACCGTCACGCTATTATTAAACAAGAAGATTCAGAAAAAGAATATTGCGCCTTACAAAATTTAGGCGAACACCAGAAAGCTGATTTCGAAATATACAACTCCTTGCTCAGCGAGTATGCTGTACTGGGATTTGAGTTTGGTTACTCCTGGGCTACTCCCAATGCACTTACGTTGTGGGAAGCACAGTTTGGTGATTTTGCCAACGGTGCACAGATAGTAATTGACCAATACATCAGCAGTGCTGAAGCTAAGTGGAAACGCCACAGCGGTCTGGTGTTGCTGTTGCCGCACGGGCATGAGGGACAAGGTCCGGAACACTCTTCGGCCCGCCCTGAGCGTTTCTTGCAACTATCGGCCAACTGGAACTGGCAGGTAGTAAACATTACTACACCTGCTAATTATTTCCATGCGCTGCGCAGACAAATGCACCGCGATTTCCGTGTGCCGTTGATTGTGCTTACACCAAAAAGTTTGCTGCGTCATGCGCAATGTGTGAGTCCGGTGGAAGACTTTACCAAGGGCGGTTTCCAGGAAATTATTGACGACCATTTTGTAGATACCAAAAAAGTAAAACGCGTGCTGTTTTGCAGCGGAAAAATCTATTTCGATTTACTCGAACGTCAGCAAAAAGAACAACGAAAAGATGTGGCTATTGTACGTTTGGAACAATTGTATCCTTGCCCTAACCACCACATGTCGAAAATATATGACAAGTACCCCGATGCAGAGTTTTGCTGGGTACAGGAAGAACCTAAAAACATGGGTGCCTGGACCTTCCTGCTGCGTTGGGACATCAACTTTAAACTGAAACTGATTGCACGTAAATCAAGCGCCACACCGGCAACCGGATTTGCCAAAGTGCATACAAAAGAACAACTTGAAATCATTGATAAAGCATTTGCTGTTTAACCTTAATACATTACCACATGGCCTTAGAAATTAAAGTACCTACCGTTGGCGAATCTATAAGTGAAGTAACCATTTCACGCTGGCTCAAAAAAGATGGCGACTGGGTAGAAATGGATGAAGTACTGGCTGAACTGGAATCAGATAAAGCTACTTTTGAACTGAACGCAGAAAAAGCAGGGGTGCTTAAAACTCTCGGTAAAGAAGGCGATAACATTGCTGTGGGTGCAGTAATCTGCAGCATTGATACCGATGCCCCACGCCCCGCAGGTGCACAGGCCAAAGAAGAGAAAAAAGCAGAGGCCCCCAAAGCTGAAACTCCTTCAGCTACTCCGGCTAAAACAGAAGAAAAAACATACGCGAACGGCACACCCTCACCTGCAGCAGGAAAAATATTAGCCGAAAAAGGCATTGACCCGGCTAGCGTAGAAGGTAGCGGTAAAGGTGGTCGCATTACTAAAGCTGATGCACTGGCTGCTTCTCCGTTAAAAACAGGTTTGAAATCAACGGTGGAAACGGTGCGCGAAGCACGGTTAGAAAAAATGACCAACCTGCGCAAAACCGTAGCTAAACGTTTGGTGGCTGCTAAAAACGAAACCGCCATGCTCACCACCTTCAATGAGGTAGACATGAAACCCATAATGGATTTACGCGCTAAATACAAAGACAAGTTCAAAGAAAAACACGGAGTAAATCTGGGCTTTATGTCCTTCTTCACCAAAGCGGTGTGTGAGGCATTACAGGCCTTCCCTGCAGTGAACTCTTACATACACGGAGAAGAAATTGAATACCACAACTACTGCGATATTTCCATCGCGGTGTCTGCGCCCAAAGGGCTGGTGGTTCCGGTTATCCGCAATGCGGAAAGCATGAGCCTGGCTGATATTGAAAAGGCCGTAGGAGCATTGGCAGCTAAGGCCCGCGACAATAAATTAACCCTGGAAGAAATGAGTGGCGGAACGTTTACCATTACCAACGGGGGTGTGTTTGGTTCCATGATGTCAACACCTATCATCAACCCTCCGCAATCAGCTATTTTGGGTATGCACAACATTGTGGAGCGCCCTGTGGTACGTGACGGACAAATTGTTATCCGCCCCATGATGTATGTTGCCCTTTCCTATGATCACCGCATCATTGACGGACGTGAGTCGGTTGGTTTCTTGGTGCGTGTAAAGAACGCTTTAGAAAACCCGGTGTTGTTGCTCACAGGTGGCAAAGACCCAAACAGTTTGATTTTAGATTTATAAGATTTACATATTACAACCAACAAAAAGACCCGCAGATGGCGGGTCTTTTTGTTGGTTGTAATGTAGTTATTTATTCTCCTGACTCTTTAAGAAGTGATAACTGGTATACTTTGTCCGTGGTTAGCGTCCCCGCTACACCACTTCTTTAATTTGCAAACCCAAAATTGAAACATTAACTTAGCTGTGTTGGGGGGCGACATTCCCGAATAACGTTGGAATATAGTACCTATGGAATATTATATAAAGAAAATTGTAAAAATCAATTGCTTACGAAGTAAGATAATCAGTGCATCTTTAAGGATGTGTTTTCTGTCTCTTATGTTACTATTTATGGTTTCATGTAATGATAATGCTCCATTAGAAAGAAATAAATTTAAGTACAAGTCAATTTTTTATTCTGAATTTAATCCTTTGTTTTTAGAAAAAGATACGTTTCCTATCTCGGCATTTTATTTCAAATTAGATTCAGCCAACACAGTGATTGCTCAAATGAGTTATGACGGTGAAGTGAGAAAATATATGGAGAAAAAATTCCCTGATTCTCTGGTTTCAGCTTTAAATTTACTTGTTGAATCAGCTTTAAACGAAAGCAATTTAAACCTGAGAAGTAATTCTAATGACTCAGTTGACAAATCAATGTATTGCGGACGCCCAAGAGTACTAAAGGTGGTGAATCAGAATAGTGAAAAATCTTTCGGGTATTTTTCACACAAACCTAGATGTACTGCGTTTGATTCATTATCAGCTTGGATATACGATCATACATTTGAGAATGCTGTACAAATTAAATATGTATCATTTCATTCAGATTGGAGAGAAGCATGGGATAGTGCTATAATTATAAAAAAGTATGTTATCCCGGAACTTAAAAGCGTGAAGTTTACTCCTCCGGTAATTAATGATTAAGAAATAACTATTACTATTGTCCGTGGTTGGCGTCCCCGCCAAACCACTACCGGGTGAGGGCCTGGTTCGCAATTCGATAGCGGTTTCATTCATAAAGCAAATATATATAATGTTTGCTTTTGGAAACCGGTGCTCACTACAACTTAGCGAAGCAATCTCAATAAACGAAGTAAATAAACACAGACGTGAGTCAGGATGCCCCTGTATTTTTAACACACTTCTAACTACATAATACCGGTTACAGATTTAGTTTAGAAGAGTTTTGTAGTAAATATTTTTCGAGGCTGGCTAAGTTAATACCGTTTTTGATTTCAAGAACTCAGTTTTGAGCATCGGGCAAATCTTGTAGCGTTCATCTCGTGTGTCGTTGTATATTGCTTCAAGCACTTCATACACATTTCGGATGCCCGTTTTTTCGCACCACTCAAAAGGTCCCATTGGGTAGTTGGTGCCCAGCTTCATTCCTAAGTCAATATCGCTTTTGGAAGCAGTTCCTTCCTGTACAGTATAATAGGCTTCATTAATAATCATGTACACCAGACGCGGTGTAACCATTCCTACGCGGTCGTCAACCAACTTAGCGGTCCAACCTAGTGGAGGCATAATTTCCTGAAGTCGGGTTTCGTTTTTTTTATCTGCCAAACTTACCTCACATAAGGAACGGTTAATAAAAGTAGGTAAAGCATTAAAGCCAATAAGCAGCGAGTGGTTGAGCGGAGCTATACCGGCCAGTTGCAGTTTAACTGCAGAAACAAAAACGGCTTTGCCTGTAAAGCCGGAGTATACAGAAGAATCAGGTACATCATCGAAATTCAAATCGAAAATGATATCGAAATCATTTAAATTGGCCTTCGATAGCTCACTTTTATTTACCACCTTCAAAACAATATCTGATGAAAGTTTTTGTTTCAATTCTTCTATGCGGCTTGTTTCTCCTGTCGCTAAAATGTTCATTTGCACAATCAATTAATAAAAGCAAAAATACTCCTTCAAAACCGAAAAGCATGGAAAAGAAAATTGTAACCAGCAAGAATGCTCCTGAACCCATAGGCCCATACAGTCACGGAGTGATGATTGGCAATACCTTATACACTTCAGGGCAGGTAGCCAAAGATGCGGTAACCGGTGAAATGATTCAAACCGACATCAAAGCAGAGACGAAAAAAGTAATGGAAAACCTGCAAGCTATTTTAACAGAAGCAGGAATGGACTTTAGCCATGTTGTAAAAACGACCATTTACTGTACCGATTTGGGCAATTTCGCAGCTATTAATGAAGTATACGGCAGTTTCTTTACAGCAAATTTTCCGGCACGCGAAACAGTTCAAGTGGTGAAGTTGCCGCTGAATGCCAATGTAGAAATTTCAGTAGTAGCGGTGAAGTAGTTTCGGAGCAGACGAAAATATGCCACTGATTCCACTGATAGAAAAACAAAATCAGTGCAATCAGTGGCATTCCTTTTTATGCTCGTTTTAATTACAAAGCAGCTTCGTAACGTTTACCTACCTCAGCCCAGTTGATTACGTTCCAAATGGCAGTAAGGTAATCGGGTCTGCGGTTTTGGTAGTTTAAATAATAAGCATGTTCCCAAACGTCTATACCTAAAATTGGTGTTCCTTTACAATCAGCAATGTCCATTAACGGGTTGTCTTGATTGGGTGTAGAGCACACGCACAATTTTTTGTTGGCGTCAACGCACAACCAAGCCCACCCGCTACCGAAACGTGTGGCACCGGCAGCATTCATTTTTTCTTTTAATGTGTCCAATCCACCCAATTCAGTGTTGATAGCCTCGGCTAATTTTCCTGCAGGAGAACCACCGTTAGCAGAAAGTATGCTCCAGAATAAACTGTGGTTGTAATGACCACCACCGTTGTTGCGAACGGCCATTGGGTATTTGCTGATGTTCTTGCAAATATCTTCTATGCTCAGGCTTTCCGCATCGGTTCCGGCAATAGCATTGTTGAGGTTAGTTACATAAGCGTTGTGGTGTTTACCGTGGTGAATTTCCATGGTTTTTGCATCGATATGCGGCTCCAGTGCATCAAATGCATAGGGTAATGCGGGAAGTGTAAATGACATAATCTTTGTTTTTAAATGTGATGCAAATATAAGGCAATAGTCTCTTAACGCTCATGAACTGAAAACTGCATTTCATGGATAAATTATAATTATACAACCTTTAACTTGTTTTTCTGATTCCAATACCTAAATTCGCTAATCCATATTTATTAACAAAAGTGTGGATAACCCAGCCAAACTAAACAACATGACTAATTACATTAACACTCATTCTTTCGATTCTTTTAAGAAGGGGCGCCTGTTTATTTTTCTAGCCAGTTTCTGGGATACCTAAGCTTTTGCTTAATGCCATATCTGTAATTGCTAAACGCTTTTCTGTTTGCTAAAACTGTCTGCACTCAGAATTTTAACAATTATTTAAAAAGGTATATGAAACAATCATTTACAAAGACCACTACAGCCTTTACGCTGTTTTTGTTATTTTTTTCGGCACTAGGTCTAAGGGCGCAATATTGTACGCCCACCGTTTCCAACATAGCCGGTTATGGCATTGGTATGCAGAATGTGACCATCGGGTCCATTAATAAATCAAGCACCACACCAAGTACGTCACCTACCTACAGCGATTACTCTGCTAGCAGCAGTACTACGGTAAACCCGGGTGCAACGTTGAATGTGTCGGTGCTGTTGGGCACTGGCAATAGTACAACCGTAAAAATATATGTTGACTGGAATAATGATGGTACGTTTAATACCACATTCGGAAGTGAATACGTATGGACTAATGGAACATCTACCACGGCAACACTTGCCAACAGTACACAAACGGGTTCGTTTACGGTGCCTTCAGTTTCATCAGGCACTTACCGCATGCGGGTAAGTGGAGATTTGGGTGGGAACACTGCAGGCCCCTGTGCAAATGGTTTTGGCGAGCATGAAGATTACAGCATTGTGGTGGCTGTTGTTTCTGGGGTTGATATCGCAAGCGACTACCTTACTTCACCATCTACATTTGTAGTGGGGAATAACACCATCGGACATCGCGTATACAATCCATCCACAACAACTATTACTTCGTTTGACATGGGTTATAATGTCAACGGAGGTACCGCTGTAACCCAATCATACTCGGGCAGTCTTGCCACGGGTGGATCGGCAACGCCAACATTCACCACACCTCTCAACCTTACTGCAGGCACCTATACCTTAAAGACCTGGGCACGTAATCCTAACTCAACCTATCCCGATGCCAATACTGCCAACGATACCCTTACCCGCACGGTAACCGTATGTGACCCTTTCAACGGGACTTATACCATTAACCCGTCAGGTAGCGGAGCGAGTAACTTCACCTCATTTTCATCAGCCATCTCGGCCCTTCAGTGCGGTGGTGTAAGCGGACCGGTAGTATTTAATGTGGCAGCAGGTACTTACAATGAACAAATTAGCATATCAGCCATTACGGGGGCTTCTGCAACGAATACCATTACCTTCCAATCAGCCTCGCTTACAGCAAGTAGCGTTACTTTGAGTAATGCAGCCAATTCTACCAATAATTATGTAGTTAACCTGAACGGGTGTGATTACGTAACATTTAACAAAATGACCATTATCAACAATGGCGTTTCCGGATATTACAATGTATTTCAATTTGGCAACGGTGCTGATTACAACAACATCAGAAGTTGTGTTATTTCAAACAACCAAACAACCTCCGGAAATTTGATTTACATCAATAACACAACAGACAATTTTAACACCATTGTAGGGAATACCTTTAATAACGGCTCGTATGGTATACTCTGGAGCAGCAATACCAGCAACTACGCCCGCAGAAACGTAATTGATAGCAACACGTTTAATAACCAATATCAATACGGTATCTACACCTATTACATGGATACAGTAACCATTAGAAACAACACCTTTACTACCGGTAGTGCCACTACCTACAGGGGTATCTACATGTATTTCCAACACCGTAAAGGCACGGTTACAGGCAACCGCTTTTATCAGATTCCAGCCGGGTACGCCATTGATTTGTATTATTTCAATTTCTCTGGCAACTCAACCAACAGGGGTTTGGTAGCTAACAACATGATACAAGTTGGAAACGGTGGTACAGGAACTTGTTATGGAATAGGCATGACAGGGAATAACAATTATGCAGATATTGTTCACAATACGATAAGTGTGAATAACAGTACAGGAGCCGGTGCAGGTATATACATAAGCTCAAGCCAAAACTATTGTAATATTTCCAATAACATACTTTCTAACAGCAGCACGGGAACAACAGCTTATGCGCTTCAAAATACTTCCGCTTCTTATATGTCAACGGATACACTGAATTTTAATAATTATTATTCAGCAGGTACTAACCTTATCAATTGGGGTGGTACCAATTATACTCCGGCACAGTTTGCCAGCACTGCATATCAGGTAGCAGCAGGAAACCGCGATTTTGCTTCAAAAAACAAACAGGTTACTTTTACCTCTACTACAGATTTGCATCATAACTCTTCGTGTTTAGTAGGTGCAGGTACCAACGCTTATTTTAGTTTAGTTGGAACAGATTACGATGGTGTGGCCAGAAACGCCACAGCACCGTGTATCGGAGGAACGGAGTATACTGTATCAGCCTATGATTTAAGTTTTACAGCAGTTACCGCACCAACCGCATACTCTGCATCACCTCAAACGGTATCTTTTACCGTTAGAAATAATGGTAGTGCCACCATTACCGGATTTGATGCCGGCTACAGTGTTAACTACGGTACTCCGGTTGCGCAAACGTTTTCATCTCTAAGCCTTGGTGCTTGCGATCAAACAACATTGAATTTCAGCTCTCAGGTAACTTTGCCAGCTGGACTATCCACTTTACGTGTTTTTAACAGTGGCAACCTCAACGGCAGCAATAACGATGTTTTGTTAACAAATGACACTACCTTCAGGCAATACAACGGAGGTATGAGTGGTACGTATACTATTAATGGCTCATTACCCCCAAGCAGCACTAATTTCCAAACGTTTACCGCGGCCATTGCTGCAGTTAGCACCAGCCCCGGAGTGAGCGGTGCCGTTACATTTAATGTAGCTGCCGGTACTTACAGTGAGCAACTTATTATACCGGCTATTCCTGGTAGCAGCACAACCAATACCGTAACATTTGATGGAGGCACAGCTGCAAACACCATTGTTACTTGTTCAGGTTTAGGAAGCAATTACTCTGTTTTCAGATTAAGTAATACTGCAAACGTTACACTTAAAAACATGACTATCCGCAATACAGGCGGGTCAGTTGGTTGGGGGGTACATATTTACACCACCACATCGGGTACCAGTAACCTTAAAGTGAAAAACTGTATTATAAAAAATACCTCTACCTCTTCTGTAACAGGTACGTCTGCTTTTGCAGGTATAGTAGCCAGTGGTTCCTTAACTTCAGCAACTACTTCAACAAGTGCAGTAATAAGTGCAATTGAACTGGACTCCAACACCGTTGATAGTGCTTATTATGGTATTATAGTATATAGCAATACACTTTATTCTTCTGGTATAACCATCAGAAAAAATACGCTCACCAACATTTATTATTATGGCACCTATTGCTATTATCTATACGGTGCTAATGTTTCCAACAATACCATCACTCTAACAGCGGCTACCTCTACTGCTTCTTCATATGGTATGTACTTCCAAAATTGTAACACTACAGGTTCAATCCCAACTTACATTAATGGAAACAATATTTATGGTGCAGGGAACTTTGGTATTTACCTTTCGAGTTGTACGGGCAGTGCCACCGCGCAATGCCAATTATATAACAACATGGTTAGAGGTGGGTTTAGAGTTTCCAGTGCATACGGCATCTATTTAACCACAGTAAGTTATTTCAACATATACCACAACACCTCTGTAATGGACTTTGCTACTACAAATCCTATTTATAGTGCATTTTACCATAGCGGAGGTACCTCCAACACCAATAATTTCAGAAATAACGTTTTTGCCTATACTGCTACCAGCGGATCAGGTCTTGCTGCATATTTTAGTAGCTCTCCCTTTACTATTGACTACAACAACTACTATAAGTTTGGAGCAACAGCATCAACAGCGGTGGCTTACTATGCCGCTGTTGGTAACTTAACACAGGCATCGCTTTCAGGTGGCTCTCAAAATGCCAACTCCATTTCTACCAATCCGTTTTTTGTAAGTGCCACAGATGCACATTTAACAGAAGGTTGCTTTTTAGGAGCCAACTTGGGCATTACAACAGACATTGACGGAGACTCTCGAAGCATTACTCCTACTATGGGGGCTGATGAATATGCCCGTTTAAACAACGATGCAGGTGTTTCTGCTTTGCTTTATCCGGCAGCACCGGCTTCACCCGGTTCACAAAATATAATCGCTACGCTAAAAAACTACGGCTTAAATACCATTACAGCAGTTACTGTTAAATACAGTGTAAACAACAGCACCCCGGTTTCTGTTAGCTGGACAGGTACTTTAGCTGCGTGTGGAACAACATCAGTAACCTTTACCGGTGCCAACCAATATACCTTTACCGGAGGTACCAATGTAATTAAAGTATGGACAGAACAACCCAACACCACAACAGATGGTCGTGCATCTAATGATACCAACACTACCACATTGGAGTTGTGTAACGGCCTTTCAGGAAATTATACTATCAACCCCTCAGGTAGTGGTTTAACTAACTATACCACTTTTACTGCCGCCAGAACAGATTTGGTCAATTGCGGTGTTTCAGGGCCGGTAACTTTTACCGTTTCAGCCGGAACGTACACAGAGCAAGTTTTGTTAACAGCTATCAGCGGAGCATCTTCTACCAATACTATTACGTTTGATGGGGGTACAGGGAATGCCGTTACACG
>JAGPCK010000055.1:0-13927 GCA_018058135.1 Bacteroidia bacterium
GTGCCAACCGTTAGTACAACAACCGAGAGGCACAATCAGTGCAGCAGTCCGTTAATTCATTCTTCTGCTCGGTTTAAAATAGCACAAATTTTTATTATTTATTCACGCATCCCCCGTTACAACTATATATACGTGTGGCTGCACAAAACTTTATTAAATGACTTTTGATCAGTTAAACTTAATCAAACCAATTCTTGATGCCCTTCAAACAGAAGGTTACACCACCCCAACCCCCATTCAGGCGCAAACCATTCCTTTGTTATTAGAAGGAAAAGACGTGCTGGGTTGTGCGCAAACCGGCACCGGTAAAACGGCTGCATTTGCCATTCCTATTCTGCAATTAATGACTCAAAGCATGAGCCAGAGCAAAGACCGTGGCAACCGCCACATCAAAGCACTGGTGCTTACCCCAACACGCGAGTTGGCCATTCAAATTGAAGAGAGCTTTAAAGCTTACGGCCGTAACCTTAACCTCAGGTACCTTACCGTTTTCGGAGGTGTGTCGCAACACAGCCAAACACAGGCGCTGAGAAACGGTATTGATATTCTGGTAGCCACCCCCGGCCGCTTGCTCGATTTGATGAACCAGGGGCACATCAACCTCAGAAACATTGAATTCTTTGTGTTGGACGAGGCCGATCGTATGCTCGACATGGGCTTTGTAAACGATGTAAAAAAGGTAATTGCCAAATTACCCGCCAAAAGACAATCGTTGTTTTTCTCAGCTACTATGCCAACAGAAATTGTTCGCTTAGCCGATACCATTTTAACCAACCCGTCAAAAGTAGAAGTAACACCTCCTTCCTCAACTGCCGACCGCATTGAACAGTATGTGTACTTTGTAGGCAAAAAAGACAAACGTCTTTTACTGTCTGATATATTAAAAGACGAGAACATTAAAACCGCTCTGGTATTTACCCGCACCAAACACGGAGCAGATAAACTGGCTTACGACCTGCATAAAAAAGGCATTAAAACAGCCGCCATTCACGGTAATAAATCTCAGAATGCGCGTCAGGCTGCGTTAAACAGTTTTAAAGACGGTAAACTCAGAATACTGGTAGCTACTGATATTGCAGCACGCGGTATTGATGTGGATTCGCTGGGTCACGTATTTAATTACGATTTACCCAACGAGCCGGAGTCATACGTTCACCGCATTGGCCGTACAGCACGTGCCGGTGCCAGCGGTATAGCCATTTCGTTTTGCGACCATGAGGAAAAAGAATACCTGCGCGATATTCAGAAGCTCATCCGCAAAACCATTCCGGTGGTTGAAGAACACAATTACCCTATCAGCTCGTATGTAGAGCCTGCTCCGCAACCACGTTCGTCCAACAGCGGACAACGCAGAAGCGGTGGTGGTAACAACAGCAACAGTCGCGGTGGTTCAGCAACCGGTGGAAACAGCCGCCCTAAAAGCCGCTGGGGAAATAAACCAAAAAGCAGCTCAGCCGCACCCCACATTTCCAACTTCAAAAAAGTAGGCGTTTAACCTATAACTCAATATTCTTCCAAAGCGGAGTGTTCAAAGATGAATACTCCGCTTTTGTCGTTTTTAAACAACCTCCTGAAAAAAAGTAATGGAGGGCTCAGAATTTCTGTGCATTTTTGGACTTACATGAGCCCTGCTCCCAACCGCTTTATTCATCAGTTTTTCAAATACCGCCTACAACATATTTTGTTTTGGACACTGTATGTGGTATTTCAAACCATCATTTACCAGAGGTATGACGGCACCGGAAAAGCACTATTTAATGCACTGATTGTAAATGCATTTCATGCGACAGCCGTATATTTTAATATCTATTTCCTTATTCCCAGGTTACTCTACCATAAAAGGTATGTGCTGTATTTTGTCATGCTTTTTTGCACGCTGTTTCTAACGGCCTTTGCTTTACTCCAACTTATTTTATGGATGGAGCCCGATACCCAAAACCTGTTGCTTGAAACCTTCTCGGGTCTAATAGTGGGTATTGCCTTTACGGTTACCGGCACTATGGTGGTAAAGGTTATGATTTACTGGTTCAGGCAGCAGCAACTCACTGTTCAACTGGAAAAACAACAGGTAGAAACCGAGTTAAAGTTCCTTAAATCGCAGATTCAACCGCACTTTTTGTTTAATGTGCTTAACAACATTTATTCGCTGGCCTTACAAAAATCAGAGCAAACGCCTGATGTGGTGCTGCGGCTTTCCGAGTTTCTGCGGCACATTTTGTACGAGGCAGGAGACAAAAAAATACCCCTGGAGCGGGAAGTAGAGTACCTGAACAATTACATTGAACTGCAACGCATACGCTTTGGTAACAGAGCCGATGTGAGTTTTGAGACCAGCGGTAGTTGGGATAACCTCCAAATTGAACCTATGCTGCTCATCACTTTTTTGGAAAACAGCTTCAAGCATGGAGTGGGTTCACAAATGCAGCAGGTATGGGTGAAAATTAACATGAATGTTAAGGGCAATGAACTTACTTTTGAGGTACGTAATTCAAAACCCGCTGAAGATAAAAAAGGCCCGAAAGGCCCCGGAGGCATAGGATTGGAAAACGTAAAAAGACGGCTGGAATTACTATACCCGAATGCACATCAACTAACTGTAAATGAATTAACTGACGAATACCATATCAACCTGAAATTAAGTTTATGAAAATGAAATGTATCATTGTGGACGATGAGCCACTTGCACTGGATGTGCTGGAAAACTTCATCAAAAGAATGCCGGATCTGGAGTTGGTGGCCAGGTGTGACAATGCTATGCAGGCACTGCAAACCTTACAGCAGCAGTCGGTAGATTTGATGTTTTCTGATATTGAAATGCCGGAGTTTAACGGGTTAGACTTGTTAAAATCATTACCCAACAAGCCGCTCACCATTTTCACCACTGCTCATCCGGAGTATGCGTTGCAGGGTTATGAACTCGATATTGTAGATTACCTGCTTAAACCTATTGCTTTTGAGCGCTTTGTAAAATCAGTAAACAAGGCAAGGGAGCTGATGAACTACAAAAAAGGAGATACCGGTAAAGACGGACTTGATTACATCTTTATCAAATCAGAGCAAAAGTACATCAAGGTAAATTTTAGCGATATTCTGTACATCGAAGCTTTGGCCGATTATGTAAAAGTACATACCCCGGAGAAAAGAATCATCACGTTGCAGACCATGAAAAACTTGGAAGAAAAATTATCAGGTGATAAATTTATGCGCATACATAGGTCATACATTATTGCTTTAGATAAAATAAGTTCAATATCTGGTAATGTGATATTTATAAACAATGAAGAAATCCCCATAGGCAAAAACTTCAGGGACGAATTTTTCAAAATAATTCAACAAAATAATTTACTGGGTTAATGGACAAAAAGCTGGAGGCCTTCGGGCGGTTACTTACCATCATGGACGAATTGCGGGAGCAATGCCCGTGGGACAAAAAACAAACCATGCAAAGTTTGCGACACCTCACCATTGAAGAAACGTATGAACTTACCGATGCCATCTTTAAAAACGACTTACCCGAGGTAAAAAAAGAACTGGGCGATGTATTGCTGCACATTGTGTTTTATGCCCGCATAGCTTCTGAAACCAATGCATTCGACATAGCTGATGTAATTCACTCCTTGTGTGAAAAGCTCATATCAAGGCATCCACACATCTACGGAGACGTAAAAGTGGCCGATGAAGAAGAAGTAAAACAAAACTGGGAAAAGCTCAAACTGAAAGAGGGAAACAAATCCGTTTTTGGCGGTGTTCCCTCCTCTTTACCCTCAGTTATCAAGGCTTTACGCATACAGGACAAAGCTGCACAGGTAGGTTTTGACTGGCCCGATACGCAACAGGTTTGGGACAAAGTAGACGAAGAAATGGCTGAACTCAAAGAAACCATTACCGAACAGCAGGAATTGATCAAAACAGAAGAAGAATTAGGCGATTTAATGTTTGCATTGGTGAACCTTTCTCGGCACCTCAACATAAATCCTGATGACGCGCTGGAAAGAACCAATCAAAAATTTATCCAGCGTTTTCAATTTATCGAAGAAAAATGCAGGGAACAAGGCAAAAAAATAACTGACATTAACCTGCTGGAAATGGAGCTGTTATGGCAATTGGCTAAAACAAAATAGGGCCCATTTTTTTCGCAACACGTCCCAATTTTGAGTCATGTTATTCACATAGTGTACTTTTTAGTTCATAAACTTCACAGTATATTAAGAAATGTTTCGTAAAATTGCATCGAATACGACACAAACTAAATGAACAAATTTAAACTAATTATTGCTACTGCAACTGTTCTGGCAGCAGCAAACGTATCAAAAGCGCAAACCACTGATGCGCTTTCACGCAAAAACTTCAAAACTTGGAGCGTGACATTAGGTGGTGGGATGATTGTTGCCCGTGCTGATGTTAAGCAGTACGATTGGTATCCAGCATCTACATACAACAATGAACGTAGGTATGGTTTCTATGGTGCATTAACCAAATCTATCACTCCTGCATTTGCTTTACAAGGGCAGATAATGAGAGGTAATGCTTCAGGAACAGACAGAGTAACATCTCAATATTTTGATGCAGATATTTGGGATTTCAGCTTAAACGCTGTAATAAATATCCGTAATCTGTTATCACAGGGGGCAGTTAAACAATCTAAATTTTCTTACTTCGCAACAGTAGGTGGAGGAATTTGCCAGTTCAAAACAAAACTGAAGTACCTTGATGGTGCTCTCGCAGACGAAACCATTAATTCATATGGTTATGGTGAATTTGGCGGTCCGAACAAAAGAACTATGGAAAGTTTCCTGAATTTAGGGATGGGTGTAAAATACAACATCAATAAAGATTTCGATTTGGGTGCTGATATATTCCTCAGAAACCTGAACTCTGACAAGTTAGATGCTGTTGTGAACAACAACGAAAACGATAAATACATGATGTTGGCATTAGGTCTTACTTATCACGTTGGAAAAAGAAATGCTAAACCATATGATCGCACTGAACCTACCAAAGTATTGTATGATCAACTGTTGGCTATGCAAAGTAAACTTGACTCGCTTACAAAAGACACAGACGGTGATGGTGTAGCTGATTTATATGACAAAGACAACAACACACCTCCAAATGCAACGGTAGATACTAAAGGTAAAGTTGTAGATACAGATAAAGACGGTGTAGCAGATGAAATGGACAAAGACGTATTCTCCAATAAAAATGCTAAAGTAACTCCTACTGGCGAAGAAATGGATGATGATCAGGATGGAATACCTAACAGCAAGGATTTAGAGCCTAATACCCCATTAGGTAACATGGTTAACTTCCAGGGTAAGACTATTGTAAATAAAGATGCTGATGAGGTTAAAGATGACAAGTTTGCTTTCACTAACCAACCTGTTATTCCTGATACTAAAGACCCTAAAGTGAACATGAACACTAAAGCACCTGCTCCTACCAACCGCTCTACTGGCTCTTATTCTACATCTGCAGTTGTCAATTCTGTACCGGTGTTTTTCTCTTTAGACAATGCAGCCGTATCTCAGAAATACATTCAGAACTTAGCTCAAATTGCCATGTTTATGAAAGCAAATCCTAATGCTTCGATTAAGTTAATCGGACATACCGATGCGGTGGCTTCTGAAGATTACAACTACAAACTGGGATTAAAACGTGCTCAAATTGTAAAAGAATTTATGGTACGTCACTTTGATATTAAAGCAAGTAGAATTATTGTTGATTCAAAAGGTGAAGCTGAGTTGTTGAGTAAAACCATCAACCAGGTAAACAGAAGAGTTGAAGTACAAGTGGTTAAATAGCCATTGACAAGTTATATTTTATAAAAAAAGGAGGGCAATTGTCCTCCTTTTTTTATGTCTCAGATTTCTTTTATCAACACTGCGGTAATTTCCTTTGATTAGTCGTGCATTTTTCACAAACTAAATTATTTTTGCTGCGTTTCATCTATATATTTATGAGTAACACCGATTACATATTAATCTTTATCCAGTTTTTGGTTGCTGCGGGTTTTGTGGTTACTACGCTTTTTGTAACGCACCTGTTGGGGCCTAAAAGAAAAACAGAAGATAAACTCGAAACATTTGAATGTGGTATTGAATCTCAAGGGAATGCCCGTTTGCCCTTTTCCATCAAATATTTTGTTACAGCAATTCTTTTTGTACTGTTTGATGTGGAGGTAATTTTCCTTTACCCGTGGGCAGTAAATTTTAAAGAATTCGGTGCATACGGATTTATCTCTATGCTCATATTTATGGGCCTGCTTTTATTGGGCTTTATTTACATCATTAAAAAAGGTGCCCTTAAGTGGGAGTAATCTAATACGAACAATATTTATGTCAGACATCAAAATAGCTGAAGCACCTGTAAGTATAGACGGACCGGGGTTTTCCTTAACCAGTCTGGATAAGGTTGTGGGGCTGGCGCGTGCCAATTCTATTTGGCCATTACCCTTTGCTACCTCTTGCTGCGGTATTGAGTTTATGGCTACAATGGGAGCCAACTACGATTTGGCCCGTTTCGGTTCAGAGCGTTTAAGCTTCTCTCCCCGTCAGGCTGATTTGTTGATGGTGATGGGTACCATTGCTAAAAAGATGGGCCCGGTGCTGCGTCAGGTTTACCTGCAAATGGCTGAACCACGTTGGGTAATTGCTGTAGGTGCCTGTGCATCGAGCGGTGGTATATTTGATACTTACAGTGTATTGCAAGGTATTGACCGCGTAATTCCGGTTGACGTTTATGTGCCCGGCTGCCCACCTCGCCCTGAACAGATTATTGACGGAGTAATGCGCATTCAGGATTTGGTTAAAAACGAATCACTGCGCAGAAGAAATGAACCTGAGTACAAACAATTACTGGCCGGATACGGAATACAATAATGGCAACGCTTACCAACGAATACGTTCAATCACGCATCGCCAGTCAGTTTGGCGACAAGATTACTGAACAGGTAGATTCATACGGTATGCTTACCGTAACTGTTCATCACGAGGCTTATTTTGACTTAATCAAATGGCTGAAAGAAGACGCAGAAATAAATTGCATGTTCCTCACCGACCTTACCGCTGCGCACTACCCGGATAGGAAAGAGGAGGAGTTGAATGTGGTGGTGCACTTGCACAACCTACCGGCTAACTTTCGCATACGTGTTAAAACATACATTGCCTCAGCACACCCTCACCTGCCTTCTTTAACACCTTTATATAAAGGTGCCAACTGGATGGAGCGCGAATCATTTGATTTCTTTGGCGTGAAATTTACAGGCCACCCTAAACTTAAAACTATTCTGAATGTAGACGACATGGATTACCATCCGATGTTGAAGCAATACCCTATGGAAGATCAAACCCGTGAAGACAAAGACAATAAATACTTTGGAAGATGAGCACTACGGAAAAAAACACCAACACAGCCGTTGAGGAAAAAGAATACAATATTCTGAATCTGGGTCCTACGCACCCTGCCACACACGGCATTTTCCAGAATGTGCTTAAAATGGACGGGGAAATTATTGTGGAAGCCGAACCTACCATAGGCTACATTCACCGTGCGTTTGAAAAAATTGCCGAGCGCAGACCTTTTTACCAGATTACCACACTTACTGACCGTTTAAACTACTGCTCCTCTCCCATCAACAATATGGGATGGCACATGACGGTTGAAAAACTGATTGGTGCACAACTGCCCAAAAGAGTAGAATACATGAGGGTAATTGTAATGGAACTGGCCCGCATTGCCGACCACATTATATGCAACTCTGTAATTGCGGTAGATACCGGAGCACTTACCGGTTTTACCTACGTATTTCAGTGGCGTGAGAAAATTTATGAGATGTACGAAGAAATCTGCGGGGCACGGCTTACCACCAACGTGGGACGTATAGGCGGATTTGAACGCGATTTCTCTGATAAGTTCCACCAGAAGCTCAACGATTTTCTGGCTGATTTTCCTGCTGCCTGGAAAGAGTTCGAATCGCTCATTAACCGTAACCGCATATTTATGGACCGCACCATTGGCTGCGGACCAATTACAGCAGAGATGGCGCTGGAATACAGTTTCACCGGGCCGAACCTGAGAGCTGCCGGTGTTGATTACGATGTACGCGCCATGAATCCTTACAGCTCGTATCAGGATTTTGATTTTATCATTCCGGTGGGTACCAATGGCGATACGTATGATCGCTTTATGGTGCGCAACGAAGAAATATGGCAGAGCCTCAGCATTATTAAACAGGCTTTGGATAAAATGCCCGAAGGAAAACACCACGCAGATATTCCTGAGTTTTACTTACCTCCCAAAGAAGATGTTTACACCACTATGGAAGGCCTTATCTGGCACTTCAAAATTGTGATGGGCGAAACAGAGGTACCCAAAGGAGAAGTTTACCATGCGGTAGAGGGTGGTAACGGTGAATTAGGATTTTATCTGGTAAGCGATGGCGGACGCGCTCCTTACCGTTTGCACTTCCGCAGGCCATGTTACATTTACTACCAGGCTTACCCGGAGATGATAAAAGGCGGAATGCTTTCAGATGCCATCATCACCATGAGCAGCATGAACGTAATTGCAGGAGAACTTGACGCATAATTGAACAACATGAACACAGGTCAAACACATCAGAACATTCAATTCAGTGACGAAAGTCTTGAACTCGTAAAAAATATAATTGCCCGTTATCCTGAAGGCAAACAAAAATCGGCATTGTTGCCTATTCTCCATTTAGCTCAGGCGGAATTTGACGGATGGCTGAGCGCTCCTGTTATGGATTACGTGGCCTCATTGCTTAACATCAAACCCATTGAAGTATACGAAGTGGCTTCTTTCTACACCATGTACAACTTGCAACCGGTGGGTAAATGCCTTATTGAAGTATGCCAAACCAGCAGCTGTTGGTTACTTGGTGCTGAAGACATAGTGAAGCACATAGAGAAAAAATTAAACATTAAAGTAGGTGAAACCACCAAAGACGGTATGTTCACACTCAAAACCGTGGAATGCTTAGGTTCCTGCGGTACTGCTCCTATGCTCATGTGTGGTGCTCAGTTTCATGAAAACCTAACTTTAGAAAAGGTTGATACCTTACTTACCGATTTAAAAACAGAAGGTAAACGCAAAACCTATCTGGACGAAGTTAAAATTGATAAATACTAACTAATAGCCGCTAATTACGCTGATTTGCCCAGAAGAAGATAAGAAGCCACTGATTGCACTGATTGACACAGAAAAAAATAAAAGATAAACACACTGATTACAAAGACTACTGAAAAATTAAAACGACACTGATTGCACTGATTAACACAGAAGAATAAAATGGTAAATGTTTTAGAAGATATTCAGCTTAATACGAAGGATTACCCTCTTCAACAAGAGACGTATACCATTATCGGGCTGTGTATGGAAGTACATAAAACATTAGGCCGGGGGCTTGCGGAAGTTGTTTATAAAGACGCTTTGCAAATTGAATTTAAACAAAACAAGATACCGTTTGAACGAGAAAAGAAATACGAAATAACCTATAAAGGAACTCCGCTTCAACACCACTACTATGCTGATTTTATCATTTTCGATAAAATCATTCTGGAGGTAAAAGCCATTAGCAGTATAGTAGAAGAACATTATAAACAAGTAATAAACTATCTGGCCCTGTCAAAAAACAAAGTAGGATTAATTGTTAACTTCGGAGAAGATTCATTAGTTCATAAACGTGTAATACTATAATAAAATCAGTGAAATCTGTGGCATAATAACAGCATGGGAAAGAAACTACTTTTAGAACACGATAACGTACCCGGCATACAGGGATATGAGGTGTACCGCAGCAAGGGCGGTTATGCTTCTGTGGAGAAAGCTATCAAAAACATGACACCCGATGCCGTGGTGGAAGAAGTAAAAAAATCAGGGCTAAGGGGCCGTGGTGGTGCGGGTTTTCCTACGGGTATGAAATGGAGCTTTTTGGCCAAGCCTGATGGTGTTCCGCGCCATTTGGTTTGTAATGCCGATGAATCAGAACCCGGTACGTTCAAAGACCGTTACCTCATGTCGCGCATCCCTCACCTGCTGGTGGAAGGTATGATTACCTCCAGCTTTGCTTTGGGAGCCAATACTTCGTACATCTACATTCGTGGCGAGTACTATTACATCGTTCGCATATTAGAAAAAGCCATTGCTGAAGCTTATGCTCACGGTTGGTTGGGTAAAAATATTTTAGGTACGGGTTACAACCTCGACCTGTATGTGCAGGTGGGTGGTGGCGCCTACATTTGCGGTGAAGAAACCGCTTTGCTTGAATCACTGGAAGGCAAGCGTGGTAACCCGCGCATTAAGCCTCCCTTCCCTGCCGTAAAAGGATTGTGGGAACGACCAACGGTAGTAAACAATGTGGAAACCATTGCTGCCGTAGTTCCTATTGTAAACAACGGTGGTGATGCTTACGCAGCCATTGGGGTGGGAAAATCAACAGGTACCAAATTAATTTCTGCATCGGGACATTTGAACAAACCCGGTGTGTATGAAATTGAATTGGGTTTACCCGCAGAAGAGTTTATTTATTCTGAGGAATACTGCGGTGGCATTCGCAACGGACGTGAGCTGAAAGCCGTAGTGGCCGGTGGTTCATCAGTACCTATATTGCCCAAACATTTAATCTTAAACACAGCAGCCGGTGAGCCCCGCTTAATGAGCTACGAATCATTGGCCGATGGTGGTTTTATTACCGGTACCATGATGGGCTCCGGTGGTTTTATTGCCATGGACGATACCACCAGCATTGTAAAAAACTTGTACACCTTTACCCGTTTTTACCACCACGAGAGCTGCGGACAATGCAGCCCCTGCCGCGAAGGCACCGGATGGATGGAAAAAGTACTACACAAAATACTGGACGGACACGGCACCTTGGCTGATGTGGACCTGCTGTGGGATTTACAAAAAAACATTGAAGGCAAAACCATTTGCCCGTTGGGCGAAGCTGCTGCCTGGCCCGTGGCTGCTGCCATACGGCATTTCCGTAGCGAGTTTGAAGAGTTTGTCAAAAACCCTACCCGCATTAAAGACATAAAACACTACTACCGCTTAAATAATTTACCTGAACCTGTAATGTAAACCAGTATGAAAAAACAACTTCTACTCGCCTTACTTTTGGTTGCCGGTTTAGCGGCAGTATTTGCTTTTAAGCAAGAACAAACACCTAAAAAGTACCTGACGCTTACTTTTGTGCCAAAATCTTGGATTACCATTGTTGACGAGCAAGGTGCAAAACAAACATTAGAATTAAATGGCAAGGGTTCTATATCTGAGAGCGAGAAATGGATAGAAGATTCTCAAGCCCCTCTTACAGCTCAACTGAATGAATTAACCGCAAAAGGATACAAACTGGTAGCTGTTAGTCAAACATGGATTGGAGCAAATGGAACATATACAACCTACATTTTCGAAAAAGAATAACCTTAAAAATTGCAAATACATAACCTCCTTGCTAATAAAAGTAACCACATGAAAAAACAACTTCTTTACACCTTGCTTATTGTTGTTGGCCTGGCCAGCATTTTCGCATTTAAGAACTCGGGGCAAGCGCCTAAGTATGCCCGCTTAGTTTCTTACATTGACGGTACTATGGTAATGGAGTACGAAGACAACACCAGCGAAACCATGAAAGCGGGTCAAATGAAACCATTGGCTAAAATCAATCAGGTAGCAGCCAAAGGTTACAAAATGGTATCATCGCACGGTGGTGATAAGTACCACGTGTACGTTTTTGAGAAGCAATAAAGAACACGCCACACTGCAAGAGTAATTTCTAAGGTGAGGCAACAAAAAAAGAACAACATAAATACTGCAAGGCACTGCACATTGAGGCAACTTAATCTGTAACACCGGCAGCAAAAAAAAGATATGCCTAAAGTAACGATAGACGGACGCACCATAGAAGTACCTGAGGGTACTACCATTTTGCAGGCAGCCCGCATGATTGGCCCTGAAGTGGCCCCTCCTGCCATGTGCTACTACACCAAACTGAAAACCAGTGGCGGGTATTGCCGCACGTGTATAGTGAAGGTAACGCAGGGTTCTGAAAAAGACCCGCGCCCTATGCCCAAGCCTGTCCCCAGTTGCCGCACCACTGTAATGGACGGTATGGTAGTAGAAAACGAAACCTCGGCTGAGATTGTAGAAGCCCGCAAAGGTGTGGTGGAATTTTTACTGGCCAATCACCCGCTGGATTGCCCCGTGTGCGACCAGGCCGGTGAATGCCACCTGCAGGATTTGAGTTACGAGCACGGTGCAGCCAAATCACGTTACGAGTTTGAACGCAGAACGTTTGATAAAATTGATATCGGCCCCTATGTGCAGTTACACATGACACGTTGCATACTTTGTTACCGCTGTGTAAAAACTGCTGAACAGATAACTGACGGACGCGTACACGGAGTAATCAACCGTGGCGACCATGCAGAGATTTCTACTTATGTGGAACAAGCCATTGACAATGATTTCTCCGGCAACGTAATTGACGTGTGCCCCGTAGGTGCATTAACCGATAAGACTTTCCGCTTTAAAAGCCGTGTATGGTTTACCAAACCAGTAGATGCCCACCGCGATTGCCCCAAGTGCAGCGGCAAAGTAGTATTGTGGAACCAGGGAGAAGAAGTACTGCGTGTTACCGGTCGTAAAGACCAGTGGGGCGAAGTGGAAGAATTTATTTGCAACGAATGCCGCTTTGAGAAAAAGAAAACAAGCGATTGGGTAATTGAGGGCCCGCGTGCCATTGACCGTCATTCGGTTATTTCACAAGGGCAGTACACACGCAATTTGCAAATTCCTGAACACACCAAAAAGAAACTGATAGATAATAAGTAAGACATGGACTTAACATTACTACTGGACAAAACAGTACTCATACTTGTACTCTTCGGAGTTACCCTGTTCATTGCCATGTACAGCACTTATGCTGAACGTAAGGTGGCTGCCTTTCTGCAGGACCGCATAGGACCCGATCGTGCAGGACCATTCGGTATTTTACAACCACTGGCCGATGGGGTAAAAATGTTCATGAAAGAAGAAATTATTCCCAATGCTGCGGATAAGGTTTTGTTTATTATTGGTCCGGGCATTGCCATGCTCACCGCCTTAATGACCAGTGCCGTAATTCCCTGGGGCAAGGACCTTACTTTATTTGACCGCACCATCAGCCTGCAGGTGGCCGACATTAACATTGGTATCCTGTACATTTTCGGAGTAGTATCATTAGGCGTGTACGGCATTATGATTGGTGGCTGGGCATCGAACAACAAGTTCGCACTGCTGGGTGCCATTCGTGCCTCTTCACAAATGATCAGTTATGAACTGGGTATGGGTATGAGCATTGTGGCCATACTGATGTCAACCGGTTCATTAAGCTTACGCGATATTGTTGATGAACAACACGGCTTTAACTGGAACATCTGGACACAGCCTTTGGGTTTCCTCATTTTTATTGTGTGTGCATTTGCTGAGTGTAACCGTACGCCTTTCGACTTACCCGAGTGCGAAAGCGAACTGGTGGGTGGTTACCACACCGAGTACAGCTCGATGAAACTGGGCTTCTACCTGTTTGCTGAGTACACCAATATGTTCATCTCCTCTGCCATAATTTCTTCGCTTTATTTCGGAGGATACAACTTCCCCGGCATGGATATGTTCAGCGGTAATACACAGGCCTTGTTGGGAACAGCAGCCTTCTTCCTCAAAATTTTCTTCTTCATTTTCTTCTTCATGTGGATTCGCTGGACCGTACCGCGTTTCCGCTATGACCAGTTGATGAAGTTGGGCTGGCAGGTAATGATACCTTTGGCTATATTCAACATTTTGGCTACCGGAGCCTGGTTAACATTTAAAGATCAATTAGGATTTTAAGACTATAAAAACATGCAACTCACCAACCGTTCTAAAGTTG
>JAGPCK010000055.1:14027-17341 GCA_018058135.1 Bacteroidia bacterium
GGCTGGCAGGTAATGATACCTTTGGCTATATTCAACATTTTGGCTACCGGAGCCTGGTTAACATTTAAAGATCAATTAGGATTTTAAGACTATAAAAACATGCAACTCACCAACCGTTCTAAAGTTGTTGTAAAAAAAGAAATGAACTGGGTAGAAAAAATCTACCTGCCGGCCATCTTTGGCGGATTGTTCATTACTATAAAACACTTTTTTCGCAAAGGAGCCACCGTGCGTTACCCTGAGGTAAAGCGTGAAGTGAGCAACGTGTACCGCGGTCGCCACGTATTGAAGCGTGACGAGCAAGGGCGCGAAAACTGTACAGCTTGCGGCTTATGTGCCGTGGCCTGCCCTGCTGAAGCCATTACCATGGATGCTGCCGAGCGTAAAAAGGGCGAAGAGCACCTGTACCGCGAAGAGAAATATGCCGCTATGTATGAAATCAATATGCTGCGCTGCATTTTTTGCGGATTATGTGAAGAGGCCTGCCCTAAACAAGCCATTTACCTCACTACTGAGTTTGCCGCAGCCAGTTATGAGCGCGAAGATTTTATTTACGGCAAAGACAAACTGGTAGAAAAAATTGACCAACGTATAGATGTAAATCTGCGTAAGGAAGTACATACCTCTTAACGCATTTTTATTGTAATGAATAAACTTTTAATATTGCCCACCAATAGCTGAAACAGGAAAATGAGTCACTACGTATTTTTATTTCTTTCCCTTCTGTCCATACTGTGTGCCATGGCTGTAATATTTGCCAGAAACCCTTCATATAGTTCAACCCCATTCTTGTTTTTACAGAACAAATTATATTATTTAAATAACAACAAAATTTTAACTACGAAAGATATTTTATTACAAATAATATCTTTCGTAAATTACACAAAATATATCAAAAATATATGAAACAGCTTATGAGGTTACTTATTTACTTAATGATACTTTTCACATCTTCAAGTTTTTCGAAATTTCAACCTAGACCTAAAACATATAAAAATATACACTTAAGAATTCTGTTAGAAAGAGATGACCCATTAAGAATGCCAAATTGCCACCCTTCAATTGAAAGAAATGTTGCTGTATTAGATGGCCAAGGCTTGTTTAATGCCCAACAGACTTCCAACTATTGGTTCGGGAATGTTACTATATCAGATGGTCTCACAAATTACTTCAATAAGAACATAGGACCTGGAGGAGGAATATCAAAAAATGGCAATTATTTCATAATTCCAATACCAAATGGATATTCAAGATTTGTAAAATTAACAGTATTGATTTACGAACCATGTGGGGGATTTAATTGTAATCGAATGCCTTATTCAATGGAATATAGTTTTATCCCAAATCAAATACCTGAATATGATGTTCTAACAGCACGTTCATCTGAAATGAGTAGAGCATTAAAAAATGCAATATATTTATATAGAAGCTGTTAAAATTATTATTATGAAAAATAAACTAATCTTATTACTAATTATTATTTCGCATGCTAGTTTTTTCTCATGTAAAAAAAGAGATGATTTAGTGGGGCCTATTTTCGGTCTTAAACCTAATGCGAAAATTATAGCATACTCTGATTCAACTTTATTATCAGAGTATGAGTCATTCTTTACCGGTTCTGATATTTATCACAAAATTCATCTTAGTCTAGACTGTAATTTGCCATTAGGTGACATAGATGATGTAAGAGCCACATATAAACTAACATGTTCAGTTCTTCAAGATCCAACAGATATAGACGAGGGAATGAACTCTAATGGTAGTTTATCTGTAAATGCTATTGATATTCCAATTTCACAAAACAATATGTATGTTTCTGAGTCATCAAACCTCTCCACTTGCTTCGGCAAATTTTCAAATGTTGGCTTTTCTAATGGTAATCTCTTAAACTTGCCTGTAGACTCAATATATGTACCACAAAAAATTTATCTTTCATTTCAACCAAAAATTAACAATGGTGACACTTCCTACTCATTTACAAAAAATGATAATATTACAATTACATGGAACCCAGACTTATTAAATACCAAAGGGGTTGTAATTTCTTTCATGTATGACCAACAAATGACCTTACTCACGGGAACTAACCCTAATGCACCTTCACCAAATAATGAGGAACTAAATGTCATTATAACAGAAGATGATGGAAGTTTTATGTTAACTTCTTCAATTTTACAAGAAATACCCAACAACAGCATTATCAAAATTAGAATAATGAGGTGCAATTTTGGTTCTTTGAACTCAGGAATGGTTAATTCTTTTGAATTCTTAGTAAAGTCTGAAAATGGAACCTACATAAAAATTGCAGATTAATAACTTTAATATTCAAATGAGTCACTACGTATTTTTATTTCTTTCCCTTCTGTCCATACTGTGTGCCATGGCTGTAATATTTGCCAGAAACCCCATTTACAGTGTGATGTACCTCATTCTTTGTTTTTTCTCTATTGCCGGTCACTATGTGCTGCTCAATGCACAGTTTCTGGCCATCGTACACATCATTGTGTATTCAGGAGCCATTATGGTACTTTTTCTGTTCACGGTAATGTTGCTTAACCTGAATGCCGACAGCGAAACACATAAACCCATGTTGCTCAAGTTTGCCGCAGTAATAGCCGGTGGCACGTTGATGATTACATTGTTGGCTACTTTCCGCAATGCAGAGATTTTGCAAACCACTGACCCTATTAATGCCCAACTGGGTTTGGTAAAAAACCTGGGGCATGTGTTATTTACTGATTTTGTACTGCCTTTTGAAATATCATCTGTGTTGTTTATAGCTGCCATGGTAGGTGCAGTAATATTGGCTAAAAAAGAATTAAATTAATGGAAACAGTAAGCGAAACCATCCGACTTGTTCCCATCAACTGGTACCTGGCATTAAGCACCATCTTATTTTCGATAGGTGTGGCCGGGGTATTGTTGAGGCGGAATGCCATTGTTATTTTCATGTCGATTGAGCTTATGCTCAACTCGGTGAATTTGTTGCTGGCGGCCTTTTCGGCTTATTCCAATAATCCGGCCGGGCAGGTGTTTGTATTCTTCATTATGGTGGTAGCCGCAGCAGAAGTAGCTGTAGGTTTAGCCATTCTGGTGATGATTTTCCGCAACACCAAATCAACCGACATCAACACCTTAAGTAATTTGAAGTGGTAATTAAACGCGTAGAAGCATAGTATAATGACACAATTGGCCTGGCTCATTCCTATATTCCCTCTGGTTGGTTTTCTGATCAACGCACTGTGGGGCAAAAAACTTTCTAAATCTGCATCGGGCATTGCCGGTAGCGCTGCCGTGCTGGCATCCTTCGTTAT
>JAGPCK010000056.1 GCA_018058135.1 Bacteroidia bacterium
CTGCGAGGCGTGGCAATATACTTCGATGTTTCCGAAATTTCCGTAGCAGCTGTCGCGTTTATTCAACTCCACCGCTTCAATGCCGTTTTCATTCAGCAAACTTTTGGCCATCTCAGCCTCTACGGGGTTACGCGTGCTGTATATTCTGGTCCAGTCCTGTTCCATTGGTTGTTGTTTTTTTCTTTGCCCAAAACACTATAATAGCTGCGGTGAAAATTATACTCAATACATTAGCATACCAGGGGTAGCTGTAGCTTTCACTCAACAGGGCCACATCACTTTTATCTAAATGAAAATGACCAATCACTACTGCGGTGGCGTTGTTCATAAAATGAAAAATAATGCCCGGCCATAAACTTCCGCTGTACACCATCAGGTAACCCAATACACCGCCCAGCAACATGCGCGGTAAAAAACCGTAAAACTGAAAATGTATGGCACTGAATATGGCGGCTGAAACCCACACGGCTAAATGCACCCTATTGGTTTTGCGCAACAGCAATTGCTGCAACCCCGCTCTGAACAACAACTCTTCACATATACCCGGTATAAGCGCAATCACTAAAAGTTTTACTGCCAGCATCAGTGTTCCTTCGCTGTATAAAATGGCCTCGGTTAATTCTGCGGCTGATTGTTCAGCACTTTTCATCCAGTTTTCGAGCCGATAGAGTGCCTCAGGCAACTGCATGTTTTCATTGAGCTGAACGGTATAGGTAAGCAAAGGGTTTACTGCCAGCAACAGCACTGGTGTGCTTATAAAAAAGAGCAGGCTTCCGCTGCGGTTCATTTGTGTAAACTGCGCAAAGGGTTCATTCAGTTGAGCGGCTACTAAAAACACAGGAATACAAAACGTGCCCAATGCCCAAATGGTTTGAATAAACAACAACGCGTGCAACACCTTGGGGTCGCTTTGGTACTGACTCAACGCATAAGGATTTCCCAACGCATCAATGCCAAAAACGGGCTGCACCAGTACAAAGGCCAGCAAATACGAACCCGCAAAACAAGCCACGGTGTAGCCGGCCAGTTGCATAAATATACGCGAAGGAAGCGGAGAACGGGCTGATTCTATGTGCATTTTGTTTACCTTTGTGCCGCAAAAATAAGCAAAGCACGGTGGTAAAAATCGGGAATATTGAATTGGGAGAATTTCCTTTACTGCTCGCACCCATGGAGGATGTGAGTGACCCGCCATTCCGTTATGTGTGCAAACAAAACGGGGCCGACCTGATGTACACCGAGTTTATTTCCAGTGAAGGCCTCATTCGTGATGCGATTAAAAGCCGACACAAGCTGGATATTTTTGACTACGAACGCCCCATAGGCATTCAGATATTTGGCGGTGATGAGGAAGCCATGGCCCTGGCCACACAAATTGTAGATGCTACCCAACCAGATTTGGTGGACATTAACTTTGGTTGCCCCGTAAAAAAAGTAGTGTGCAAAGGTGCCGGTGCAGCTGTACTTAAAGACATTGACTTGATG
The DNA here is from genome assembly GCA_018058135.1 of Bacteroidia bacterium. Lineage (GTDB taxonomy): Bacteria > Bacteroidota > Bacteroidia > UKL13-3 > UKL13-3 > JAGPCK01. Next base: position 1,486 of record JAGPCK010000056.1, read on the forward strand.
GTGCGCCTTACGGAAGCCGTAGTGCGTTCTACCAAATTACCCGTTACCGTTAAAACCCGCCTGGGTTGGGACGATACCACTAAAAATATTGAAGAAGTAGCCGAACGTTTGCAGGATGTAGGTGTAAAAGCCCTGAGCATACATGGCCGCACCCGCGCACAACTGTACAAAGGCGAGGCCGACTGGAGCCTGATTGCCGCAGTGAAAAATAACCAACGCATGCGCATTCCTATTTTTGGTAACGGAGATATTGATACCCCGCAAAAAGCACTGGAATACAAAAACCGCTATGGGGTAGATGGTATAATGATTGGCCGCGCTTCCATTGGCAACCCCTGGGTGTTTAATGAGATTAAACATTTTTTAAAAACAGGCGAAACCTTGCCCGGGCCCACCGTTAACGACCGTGTAAACGTGTGCCGCATTCACCTGCAAAAATCATGTGAGTGGAAGGGAGAGAAAACAGGCGTTTTTGAAATGCGCAGGCACTATGCCCAGTATTTCCAAGGCTTTAACCACTTTAAACAATACCGCACCCGCTTAGTCTCTGCAGATAATCTTACTGAACTGCATCAAATACTGGACGAGGTGTTGGCATTCTATACCACCAACCAACCAGTTTTAGCTTTAACTTCGCAAGCACTTTGAACACCATACGCCAAAACATTCCCAATGCCGTTACCGCCCTTAACTTAGTATGCGGTTGCATAGCCATCAATTTTCTATTTCCCGATACTATGGGGTATGACAACTGGGTGTTTGCCTCTTATTTTATATTAGCTGCTGCTGGTTTTGATTTTATCGATGGTTTTGTGGCCCGTGCCCTGAAAGTCCATTCGGAGATGGGAAAACAATTAGACTCCTTATGTGATGTAGTAAGCTTTGGTGTGGCTCCTTCTTTTTTATTAATGAAAATGATTGAGAAGGCTGATCAATGGAGCCTGATGCCCTTTTCTTCGTCCATTACAAAGTACCTTGCCCTGCTTGTTGCCATTTTTTCTGCAGTACGATTGGCCAGATTTAATATTGATACCAGACAAAAAAATCATTTCATTGGTTTACCTGTTCCGGCCAATGCCATGCTTATTGTATCCCTTCCACTTATTATCGAGTTTGGCGATGGGCGATATGATTTTATTATGCTGAGCCCCTGGTTTTTGTTCCCGCTCATTTTTTTAAGCAGTTATTTACTGGTGGCACCGCTGCCCTTAATTGCGTTAAAGTTTAAAGACTACTCCCTGCAAAACAATAAACCGCGTTACCTGCTTATTGCCTCGGGCGTGGTGTTTACGTTGCTATTCGGGTTTTTTGCCATACCCCTTACCATAGGCACTTACATTGTGCTGTCCATTGTGTTCAGAAAAGAGATTGTGGGGTAACCAGACGATTCTGGTTCTAACATCATGAGTCTTTCTCTCGCCTTGTCTTTGCATTTAAGCAAAGAGAATAGGAACGGTATTTTGGCTGAATAATAAATTAAGTTTATTATTGAGGAATGAACCGCTATTACTATTCTGCAACCATTTCAAAATTTATTGCTACCACTGAACTAGAAATTATTGGAGCGCTATCAAGTAATAGTCAATTCGCTGATGAACCCACTCAAAAAGATGCTTGGAAACAACAGATCAGAATACTGAAAGGTGTATTAGGGCCTTATGAAGGCGAACTCTACTTTGAGTATGCCATTCCTCGAATGGGGAAAAGGATTGATGTCCTAATTATTATTAAAAATGTCATCTTTATATTAGAATTTAAAGTTGGAGAAAAAGAATTTTTAGGTAGTGCAATTGAACAGGTTTGGGATTACGCACTAGACTTAAAGAATTTTCACGAAACAAGTCACGAACATTTAATTGCGCCTGTGCTAGTTGCCACTGCTGCAAAAAAATCTTTACAAGAAATTACCCTTAATCCACATAGCGATCAAGTACTATTTCCAATAAAGACAAATGAAGAAAACCTGAGTTTAGTATTCAATAATATTCTTCAGTTTGGATTAGGTAAAAAGATAAATATAGATGATTGGAAGAAGGGTAGATATTCTCCAACTCCAACAATCATAGAGGCGGCCATGGCCCTATATAACAAGCACTCGGTCACTGAGATTTCTAGAAGCGATGCATCTGCAAAAAATCTGACTCACACGAGTAGTGCGGTGTCAAGAATAATTGAACGAGCACAAGCAAATAATGAAAAAGTGATTTGCTTTGTAACAGGTGTACCAGGAGCTGGGAAAACTTTGGTGGGTTTAGATGTTGCGACAAAGCACCTATCAAAAGATGATAGAATAGCAAGTGTATTTCTTTCAGGTAACGGACCACTAGTATCGATACTTAGGGAGGCTTTAACACGTGACAAAGTAAAAAGAGAAAAGGCCCAAAAGAAGAAAATAACCAAAAGTGAGGTAATGCGTGAAGTCAAGCTATTTATTCAGAATGTCCATAACTATAGAGATGCTTATATAGAAGATGAAACAGCACCCTTTGACCATGTTGCCATTTTTGATGAAGCCCAGCGAGCTTGGAACTTAACGCAAACTGCTAATTTCATGCAGCGTAAAAAAAACAAGCCAGATTTCAGTCAATCAGAACCAGAATTTCTTATATCATGTTTGGATAGACATAAAGACTGGGCAGCAATAGTTTGTTTAGTGGGTGGGGGTCAAGAAATAAATACAGGAGAGGCAGGAATAAGTGAATGGATAGATTCACTAAATCGTTCATTTCCTCAATGGCACGTATATGTTTCTTCTAAATTAACTGACAGCGAATATGCTGCAGAAAAAGCTTTTGAGGAATTGGAGAAAAGAGAGAATGTACATAAACAAGATGATTTACATCTTTCTGTCTCATTGAGGTCTTTTAGAGCAGAGCACCTTTCTACCCTCATAAAAAATTTATTAGACCAAGACATCGAAAAGGCTAAAAGAAATTACGAGCTTCTTAAAAAGAAATATCCTATTGTAATAACTCGAGATATTAATAAAGCTAAAAAGTGGTTGCAAGAAAAAGCAAGAGGGAGTGAAAGGTATGGAATTGTCGTTTCATCTCAAGCACATCGGTTAAAGCCGCTTGCAATTGACGTTAAATCTCCCATGGATCCGATACATTGGTTTTTAGATAATAAAGAAGATGTACGTTCATCTTTTTTCCTTGAAGATGTTGCTACTGAATTCCATGTTCAAGGTTTGGAGTTGGATTGGACTTGTGTTACTTGGGATGCGGATTTTAGATATTCAACAAACGGGTGGGACCATTATTCATTTGTAGGGGATAGGTGGAATTGTATCCGTAAAGAAGAACGAAAAAAATATTTAAAAAATGCCTACAGAGTGCTTTTGACTAGGGCCCGACAAGGTATGGTAATTGTAGTTCCTTCAGGAGACTCAAAAGACGCTACACGTTTCCCAGAGTTCTATGATTCTACTTTTGAATATTTGAAAGAAATCGGTTTTGAAATAATTTAACACCATGGAAAGCTCTATGCACTCTATCCCACAAGCAGACTTTATTAATTTGAAAAACCTTGTTTTAGCTGAATATAAAATCAACTATCACATCAACGATTGTTTTTCAATTAATAAGTTGGAAGATGTTTCAAGTAAGCACCAGTTACTTTTTCAAAAATTTGAGAGTAGAGTTCAGCAGTCCAATCTGTTATTTATGGTGGATAGTATATTTCCTATTATACTATCAGATTTAGCATTAGATGTGCTATTAGGAAAGGTAACGTCATTCAGTGAATACATTTACGCAAAAAGAAGTCCAATAGAAATTGGCATTTTAGCAAATGAAGAGTATTTGAAGTATAAGTTCTTTCAGTTTGTTCATTCACTGCTTTATTCAGATGTTTCAAGCAAGAAGGTTTGTGATGGGACGCTTAAAACAAACAAAGTTTTTTGTATCAAAAATGAATCTGGTGAAATTGATTTCTATACTTTCTATGAACAGCAAGTATTGCAGCTGCTGTTACTTGATAAGTTAAAGTTGGAGATTGATTTAAAGTCATCAACTGTTTCTAAATTCAACGTAAAAATAAACTTATTGATTCACCTATAGAATAGAACTTCACTGGTTTATCTCTGCTATGGAAAACATTCTAAAGACAATACTACTTGAGTATGAAAAAAGCCAGTTCATTCTTGATTTGGTTGAGCATGACTCAGGCGCCACGTTTGTTAGCATTACTCAAAATATTCAAGGAATAGAAACCTCACAAAAGTTAAAAATTAATCCGTCAGTCTTAACAGACATTCTATTTGTGCTTCAAGAGTATAATGAGGAAATTCACAAATCATTCCCTTCAGACCGTCACGCATATTTTAGTGAAGAAAAACAAAATAAAGTTGTTGCGAGGTTTTTAAAAGGAGTATCAATAGAAGATTTACTTCTACAATTCGATTGTAGTAAACAAATAATAGAACAAATCTTGTACAACAAGGGAATAGAAATACCACAACAGGATAAAGTGAAAAAGTATTACCATAGGCGCAAAAAGAAGTAACTTTATTCGCCTTAGCTAGTGTCTTCTTCTGTTCAAAAATTAAGTATTAGCGTATCAAACCTATGTTCCTATTTGTTTAACTCCTCATGTTTTTACCACATAGGCACATAGAAGTCACATAGGTATACTTGATGAAATACAAGTTTGTGTTCCATTGAGGAGATCACCACGTCATCCCATACCGCAGCCTTTGCTTCATTCCTCGCGATAGCGGTTTACTGGTTAATAAACGTTGAGTTTTTTAGCGCCTCATACATTTTATTGCGGCACTCCGCATTGGTTGAATATATCATGATACTCAAGCCAAAACCGTTAATCAGGCAATGGTATGTTTCGTTGGTTTGGGCCGGGCTATTTCCCTGTTTTGTTTTGGTAAAGCGTTTAACATAAAAAGTTCTTCCTCCAAACTGTTCAGTGCCTTCGTAAATTTTGGCTTCAGGAAATTGATCATGTATCCAACCATTCATGGTGCTGTCAATATCCGATGATTGCTTCAGAAAAGTCGCATCATCAGGCGCACCTGAATAATAGGTGTAAGCAAAAAAATAATTTAAAGAGTCGCAGAAGAAACCTACCCGAAATACACTGCTGTCATTGTTTACATCCATATTCAAGTCTTCTTTCATCAAGCCGGCCATGGAATTAAATGCTTTGCGAGCATCAACAACCGACATTAAAGATAGTCCTTCAGGTACGCTGATTTCCCAGCCCAGTTCTTGACTTTGATAGGTGCCATGTGTCGAAAAGCGTCCTTCTTCAGTATATAAAGAATCATCAAACGGCTTTGATGTACAGCCGGCCACCGCCAAACAAATCAAAAAAATGCAAGCAACTTTTTTCATAGTAAATAAGAATGGTTTTTACGGCAACAACCTGCCCATCATCCTCGGGAACGGAATGCTCTCGCGTACGTGAGGTAATTTGCATATCCAGGTAACCAAACGCTCCAGTCCTAAACCAAAACCTGAGTGGGGTACTGAGCCGTATTTGCGCAAATCGAGGTACCATTCAAAAGCTTCCATAGGCAACTCGTGTTCGGTAATTTTTATGCGCAACAAATCTTCGTTGGTTTCCCGCTCGCCACCACCCACTATTTCACCGTATCCTTCAGGAGCCAATACATCTACACCCCGTGCAAAACGATCATCACTCGGGTCGCGTTTCAGGTAAAAGGCTTTAACGGCATGTGGCCAGTTGTACACCATAATGGGTACATTGAACAAACGTGTAATCACGGTTTCATCACTGCCGCCAAAATCATTTCCGTATTCAAAGTTGCGGGCGCTGTTGAGCCACTGCGGTATGTTGCGCGCCTGTTCTTCCAAATCAGCCAGCTCCTGTTTCAGTTTATCAATTTTGGCCTGGTTAAAACCAATTTCCCCTTTTTTCATGCCGGGTACTTTTATTTTTTCTTCACGTTCGGCAATCTCCATTTTGGTGGCATCTATTTGTGCCAGCACTTGAGTCAATTCCTCTTCCAAAGAAGTAATGGCGTTTTTACCGTTTACATCCTGTTCGCCTTTAATGATGCGCACGGCTTCATCATACGTTAAACGCGGGAACGGTTGTGTGATGCTTTCCAGCACAGCGGTATCACGACCGATAATTTCCAGTTCCTTTTTACAATCGCGCAACACATCGCTCACTACCCTGCGCAGGAAGTTTTCAATCAGGTCCATGTTATCGAAGATGTCAAAGAAAGCCATCTCCGGTTCAATCATCCAAAACTCCGTAAGGTGTCTGCGGGTTTTTGATTTCTCCGCACGAAACGTTGGTCCGAAAGTATAGATGCGTCCCATAGCCATAGCCATAGCCTCACCGTACAGTTGTCCGCTTTGTGAGAGGTAAGCCGTTTCTTCAAAATAATTGGTTTCAAACAGGTTGGTGGTGCCTTCGCAGGCGTTACCCGTAAAAATGGGTGCGTCCATTTCCACAAACTCATTCTCCTGAAAAAACTGGTGAATGGAATATATAATGCGGTTACGCACTTTCATAATGGCCCATTGGCGGGTAGAGCGCAGCCACAGGTGGCGGTTATCCGTTAAAAAATCAACCCCGTGTTCTTTTTTAGCAATGGGATAATCTTCAGCAATCTGGTATATTTTTACGTCTGTGGCCTGTACTTCGTAACCACCCAACTGGCGTTCGTCCTTTACCACGGTGCCCGTGAGGCTGAAAGAGCTCTCCAACTTAAGTTTTCCGGCATTTTCAAAAACCTCGGGAGTAACCTTAGCTGCATCTACCACACACTGGCAAAAACCGGTGCCGTCACGCAAAATAACAAACTCTAATCCCTTGCTGCTGCGTCTGTTGGATGCCCAACCCTTCAGGGTTATTTGCTGCCCTTCATATTTAGCTAAATCTTTAATATACATTTTATAACTTTGTTAGCGAATTAAGGCTGCAAAAATAAACGTTTCGCACGGATTTAACAGCCGGTATTTGGAACACTATTTGACAACGTACACCTGTCATGTTAAAACAAGGCCTACAGCAAAAGTTACTTCAGAAGCTCTCTCCGCAGCAAATTCAGTTTATTAAACTGCTGCAACTTAACACCACTGATTTAGAGCAACGTGTTGAGCAGGAGTTGATTGAAAACCCTGCACTCGAAAATACCAAAGACGATGAATTCAGCTCCGACATTACCGCAGATGTTGCCGTAAACGAGGCAGAACCTGAAATACGTGAAACCGAAGACGTGGTGGCAGACGAGCCGGAATCTATAATGGAAGACGATTTATTCGACCTTTCCGACTACACCAACAACGATGATTACGATAACGACAGCTTTCACTTAGCCGATGAAACCGGTGGTGAAGAAGACCGTAAAGATATGCCATTGGCCGGAGGAGCTACTTTTTACGATGCCCTGCTGGAGCAGTTTACCGCCATTTCCAACTCAGAGCACGAAACAGCTTTGGGCAAACAAATCATCGGTACCATTGACGAAGACGGTTACCTGCGCAGGCCATTGGATGCCATTATCAACGATTTGCTTTTTTCAGCCAACGTAGAAACTACTATCGAAGAGCTGGAGCGGGTGTTGCACAAAATTCAAAACCTTGACCCCGCAGGTATTGCTGCCCGTAATTTACAGGAGTGTTTGTTGCTGCAACTGAAACGCAAAGACCACCACCATCCGGAAGTGTTGCTGGCACAACAGATTATCGAACACCACTTCGAAGATTTTACCAAGAAGCACTACGAAAAATTAACTCGTCAAATGAAGATTGATGACGAGCAATTGAAAGAAGCCATACACATCATCACCCACCTTAACCCCAAACCGGGCGAGAGCGACAGTGATGCCAAAACGCAATACATTACCCCTGATTTTATTCTGGTAGAAAACAACGGGAAGCTGGAAGTGGTGCTCAACTCACGCAACGCCCCCGACTTGCGCATAAGCCGCTCGTACATGGATACCATGAAGAGTTATGAGAAAAACCCGGGCAACAACAAACACCTGAAAGATACCGTTCAGTTCATCAAACAAAAGTTAGACAGCGCCAAGTGGTTCATTGATTCCATCAAGCAAAGGCAGCACACGCTGTTGGTTACCATGAACGCCATATTGCAATACCAATACGCATTTTTTGAAGACGGTGATGAAACCAAAATGCGCCCCATGATTTTAAAAGACATTGCTGATAAAGTGGGGTTGGATGTATCTACCATTTCACGTGTGGCCAACAGTAAATATGTACAAACCGAGTTTGGTGTAATTTCACTCAAGTTCTTTTTCTCTGAAGGTATTCAAACAGAAGAGGGCGAAGAAGTATCGAGCCGCGAAGTGAAACGTATTTTGCAGGATGCCATTGGTAATGAAGACAAGCACAAACCCTTGCCCGATGAAAAGCTGATGGAAATTCTGAAAGAAAAAGGATACAACATTGCCCGCAGAACAGTGGCCAAATACCGCGAGCAACTGAACATTCCCGTAGCCAGGTTGCGTAAAGAAATTTAATGAACCGCAGCACCGCTTACCGCGTATCCGGAGTTTTTCATCCGCTGTTTTTAAACGCTGCGGGTTTTGCCTTACTTTTTCTTATTGCACCTTCCCTGCACCGCTACACCCCGCAAGCCGTTGGGTTGGTCATCGGTTTGTTTACTTTGAGTACAGTAGTGTTGCCCTTGCTGGCTATCTCCTTATTAAGATTAAACGGAATGGTACAAAGCATGGAGCTGGAAACACAGCAGGAACGCAAACTACCCTTACTCATCACCGCATTGCTTTATGTAAGTATATATTACCTGTTTCAAAAACTGCAGCTTGATTTTGTGTTGTTGCGTTATGCACTGGCCGCCTCATCGGTGTTAATCTTTGTATCGCTCACCAATAATTTTTATAAAATAAGTTTGCACGCTACAGGTGTAGGCGCCCTGTTGGGGTTTTTATTAAAAGTCTCTCATTTTTCCATGTTTGACATTCGTCCGTTGTTTGCGCTCATGTGTGTGGCCGGGGGCTGGGTTATAGCTGCGCGCCTTTTTGCGGGGGCACACTCCGTTGCACAAATCATCTGGGGTTTAGCGGGTGGTTTTTTGCTCATGTGGCTGGTGTTTTAAGCGGCAACACAGGGTATTGCATACGGTAGGTTAATTCCGTTTGGCACTTTCATCAAATTCGATTTCCTTTGTTTTATGATTCATCGCGAAGGTCTAGCTACCATTTTTATTACTGTTGCCGTTTTGTTTGGTTTAAACTGGGCGGTGCAACACTTTTTACCTGAGCCTGTTATTGTTCAGCAACTGGTTCTGTTTGTGTCAACGGTCTTTTTACTGATTATACTGCAGTTCTTTCGTAACCCACCGCGCCATACCGTGCTTAATGAGCAACACGTTATTTCACCTGCTGACGGTAAGGTGGTGGTGATAGAAGAAGTAGAAGAGCCCGAGTATTTTAAGGGCAAACGCCTGCAGATATCCGTGTTTATGTCACCGTTTAATGTGCACGTTAACCGCAATCCGGTTTCAGGAATTGTAAGTTATTTCAAATACCACCCGGGCAAATACTTAGTGGCCTGGCACCCCAAATCATCTACCGAAAACGAGCGCACCACTACCGTTATTAAAACCAAAAGCGAACAGGAGGTATTGTTCCGTCAGATAGCCGGTGCATTGGCCAAGCGCATTTGCTGGTACGTGAAAGAAGGTCAGCCCGTGCAACAGGGCGGTGAAATGGGATTTATTAAATTCGGTTCCAGAGTAGATATTTTCCTGCCTTTAGATGCCAAAGTAAACGTACAACTGAATCAGAAAGTAACCGGAGGCGAAACTGTTTTAGCTGAAATATAGCCTTGTGGTACAATAATTGTCAACTAAAAGAAACACTTTAATAAATATACCCATGAAGAAATTACTTGTAATGTTAGCTTTCATAGGCCTTGGAGTTGCTTACGCTAACGCACAAACTCCTGTAACAACAACCCCTGCGCCTGCTACCACCACTACTCCGGCAGCGGCAGCAGATGATAAAAAGGACGACAAAAAATCATGCTGCAGCAGCAAAGGAAAAAAAGACGACAAATGTGCCACCGATCACAAAGCCAGCAAAAAGGACAAAAAATCATGCTGCTCTTCTGATAAGAAAAAAGCACATTGTGATGCGGATAAAAAAGAAGACGAAAAAAAGACGGAGACCAAGTAATTGTTCCGTTAGTTATACCAAAGCCGGATGTTTACAGTCCGGCTTTTTATTTTTATACCCATGAGCACCAACATAACCGAAGCCTTAAACCAACACTTTCCCTTTTTTGATGAGGATCTGAAGCAGGTGATTATTCGCAACGCACAGATGGCCCGTTTTAAAGCAGGAGACGTGTTGATGCGCAGCGGGCAGTTTATGAAACACACCCTGCTCATTACGCAGGGCCACATCAAATTATACACTGACGGGGAAGATGGAGAGGAGTTTTTTATGTATTACCTCGAACCCGGTCAGGCTTGTGCGTTGAGTTTTGTGTGCGCGGCCCGCAACAAAAAAAGTGACGTGGAAGCCATAGCCATAGCAGACAGCGAGGCCATCTTACTGCCCATAGCGTTGATGGATGAGCTGATGGCTAAATACAAAAGCTGGTACTATTTTGTACTGGAAACCTACAGGGCCCGCTACCAGGAGATGTTGGACGTTATCCGCAGTGTGGCTTTTCAAAGCATGGATGAGCGGCTGGAGTATTACCTCATCAAACAAAAAAATGCGCTCAACTCCGCCACCATTGCGCTTACACATGAGCAAATAGCCAATGACCTCAACTCCTCGCGTGTGGTTATCTCCCGCCTGCTCAAACAAATGGAGCTTAAAGGGAAAGTAAAGTTATTGCGCAACGCTATCGAGTTAAAGCTGTAATCTTCTTTTGTAACATTTGTAACGTAGCAATCAAATTAATACCTTCACCTTTGTATTCTAATTTAGATACAAATGGAAATAGCAGGTTATTTAGCATCAGCACTTATCGGAATCTCACTGGGCCTTATTGGCGGTGGAGGATCCATTCTTACCGTACCGGTACTGGTTTATCTGTTTGGTGTAAATGCTGTAGAAGCCACCGCCTACTCTTTATTTATTGTGGGAGCCACCAGTTTGGTGGGCACTTTCCCTAAATACAAACAGGGGTTAGTAGACGTTAAAACAGGATTAATTTTTGGCGCACCTTCTATTGCGGCAGTTTACCTTACCCGTAAATTTTTGGTGCCCGCTATACCAACAGAAATATTTACCGCAGGAGACTTTGTGGTAACCAAAAGTATTCTGATGATGTTGCTGTTTGCCGCGCTGATGGTGTTTGCCTCAGTAAGCATGATTCGTGATAAAAAAGCAGCCAGCGAAGAACCCAAAGATGACAAAGGATTTAATTACCCCATGATTTTGGCCGAGGGTGCCATAGTGGGTGTGCTTACGGGATTAGTTGGTGCAGGCGGTGGATTTTTAATTATACCTGCTTTGGTATTGTTCACCGGTTTGCCCATGAAAAAAGCAGTAGGCACCTCGCTCATGATTATTGCCGCTAAATCACTCATAGGTTTTACCGGAGATTTGGGCCACTTCGAAATGAACTGGAACTTGCTCATTACCGTTTCCATCATAGCCATTGCGGGTATCTTTTTGGGTAACTACCTCTCCTTAAAAATTGACGGAGCAAAACTTAAAAAAGGATTTGGCTGGTTTGTATTGGTGATGGGAGTTTACATCATTATTAAAGAGTTGTTTCTTTAATGTAACATAGATTACACGCTTGTGTAACAAAAGTGACCGACTGTAAAAAGAAAGAGTACGAACTTTGTACCACAAAAGAAAAAAGTAGAACACAAAAAATAATACAACCATGAAAGTAGAACAGATTTATACAGGATGTTTAGCACAGGGTGCTTACTACATTGAATCAAACGGAGAAGCAGTAGTTATTGATCCGTTGCGTGAAATTACGCCTTACCTCGAAAGAGCAGCAGTTACCAATGCCAAAATCAAATATGTATTCGAAACGCACTTTCATGCTGATTTCGTTTCAGGCCACATTGATCTGGCAAAAGCTACAGGAGCACAAATTGTTTACGGACCAACCACTATGAAAATGGGTTTCGAATCAGTAGTAGCTGAAGACGGACAGGAATTCAAAGTGGGTAATGTTACATTTAAAGTTATTCATACTCCCGGCCATACCATGGAAAGCACCTGCTACTTATTAAAAGATGAAAGCGGAAAAGACTATGCTTTGTTTAGCGGAGATACGTTGTTTATAGGAGACGTTGGTCGCCCCGATTTAGCACAGAAAGTTGTTGCCGACTTAACACAAGATAAGCTGGCCTCACATTTATTTGATTCCCTGCGCAACAAAATTATGCCATTGGGTAATGAGATTATTGTATACCCCGCTCACGGGGCAGGTTCAGCCTGTGGTAAAAACATGAGCAAAGAAACCTTTGATACATTGGGACACCAAAAAGAAACCAATTATGCCCTGAGAGCTGATATGACCCGTGAGGAATTTATTAAAGAAGTCATCACCGGTTTAATGCCACCGCCTGCTTATTTTCCTAAAAACGTAATGATGAACATACAGGGGTATGACAGCATTAAAGAGGTGCTTGAAAGAGGAACACAGGCATTAAGTCCGGAAGCGTTTGAAGCAGCAGCCAATGAAACCGGAGCACTTATTCTGGATACGCGTAAAGCGCAGGATTTTGCCAAAGGTTTTGTACCTAATTCCATCAACATTGGTATTGACGGAAACTTTGCTCCGTGGGTGGGCGCATTAATTCCCGATATTAAACAAGAGATATTGATTGTTGCTGAAGCAGGACGTGAAGAAGAAATAGTAACCCGTTTGGCCCGTGTAGGATATGACCATGCCATCGGTTACCTCAAAGGTGGTTTTGATGCCTGGAAAAATGCAGGTAGAGAAACCGACAGCATTCCTACCGTTAGCGTAGAAGAATTTGCAGCAGCCGAAGTTGCCAACCCCGATATCAATATTCTGGATGTAAGAAAACAATCCGAGTACCTTTCAGAGCATATTGTAAATGCTGAAAACGCTCCGTTGGATTACATAAACGAAAGCATGTTGAAGGTAGATAAAAACAAAACTTACTACGTGCATTGTCAGGGCGGTTACCGCTCCATGATTTTTGCTTCCACGTTAAAAGCACGCGGATATGATAACCTCATTGATGTAGACGGTGGTTTTAAAGCTATCAAAGATTCAGGTAATTTCAAGGTAACGGAATACGTTTGTCCATCTACATTGCTGTAATTTAACCCTTATTCATATCAATCATGTTTAATACATTTTTTAAAAAAGCACACGAAGATTTAAACGGAGTGACTTTCAAACAGACATTTCAAAGCACACCCGGAGCAGTGTTGCTGGATGTGCGTACACCCATGGAATACAGTAGCGGTAACATTCCCCAAGCGATTAACATTGACATCATGGGATACGATTTTCAGGATGAAGCAGCTAAATTAGATAAGAGCAAAACTTATTTTATCTATTGCCGCAGTGGCAATCGCAGCGGACAAGCCTGTGCCATTATGAGTGAAATGGGTTTTACCACCTATAACCTTTCAGGAGGCATTGGAGCCTGGCCATTTAATTAAAACACAGCAACAGTTCACCAACCGGTGAACTGTTGTCTTTTATAAAACAAACTGACAATGGAAAAAATAGTAGTACCGGTTGATTTCAGCGACATATCTGCATACGGCAGTAGTCTGGCTGTGAAAGTGGCGGCTCACTTACAGGCCGAGTTACATTTTATTCATGTAGTTCCTTTACCCTCGCATGTGTTATTAACTCCCGAAGGTGAATTATTTGAAGACGGTGATTTTGACACGTCTATTCCTAAAAAGCAAAAGGAAGTAGCGGGGGTGCAAATGAAAAGTTGGGTGGAGAAATATTACCCCTCTGCAGTAAGTTGTGTTTGTTATGGTCATGTGAACGAAGACGTAATCAAGTATGCTGATAAACATAAGGCCAGCCTTATAATAATGGGAACACATGCCGTTTCAGGGGTTAAGGAATTGCTTACCAACAGCCATAGTGAATACATTGCTATGCATAGCCACATACCCTTAATGACACTCAAATGCGATCGCTCTGACATGGAAGTGAAAAAAATTGTACTGGCAGGCAGCTTTAAAGATGACGATGTACCGCATTGTGAAATGGCACTGGCCATACAAAAGGCATTTAAGGCACAGTTATACTTGCTGCGGGTAAATACGGCAAACAACTTTTTAGCTGACGGAGAGGCCTACAGGCATATGAGAGCCTTTGCTGAAAAGCACAAGCTGGAGGATGTGGAATTTGCGGTATACAGCGACAATGATGTAGAAGAAGGGATTATGCATTTTGTAGCCAAAAACAACATTGACATCATAGCTATTGGCAGTAAACAACGCAAAGGTCTGAATAAAATAATCAACGGCTGCGTTTCGGCTGATTTACTGAACCATGTATACAAACCAATTTTAACGTTTAAACTGAAAGACTAAATATGTTAGATTTACTTAAAGAGCCGTGGCCGTGGTACGTAAGCGGCCCCATCATCGGAATTTCAGTTCCGCTTTTGCTCATACTGGGAAATAAAATGCTGGGCATTTCCTCGTCCTTGCGACATGCTTGCGCAGCGGTAGTTCCTTTCAATATCCAGTTTTTGAAATACAACTGGAAAGCGGAGATGTGGAACATCTTTTTTGTTACGGGTATTTTGCTGGGCGGTTTTATCGGAGGTGTTTTATTGAATAACGGACAGCCCATAAATATATCACCTCAAACCGTAGAAGATATCAAAGCACTGGGCATTACTTCATTTGACGGTTTATTGCCTTCAGACATTTTCAGCTGGCAAACAGTATTTTCTTTTCAGGGATTAATCATCATTGTACTGGGCGGATTCATGATTGGTTTCGGCTCGCGTTATGCCGGTGGTTGCACTTCGGGCCACGCCATTATGGGTTTGTCAAGCTTGCAATGGCCTTCATTGGTTGCCGTAATATTTTTCTTTATCGGTGGTTTGCTGATGACGCACATTTTATCTCCGCTTATTTATTCACTATTCTAAACCATCAGTCATGAAAAACATTAAATATTTACTAGTGGGTGTATTGTTCGGAACAGTATTAACTAAAACAGAAGCCGTTTCCTGGTTTCGCATTCAGGAGATGTTCCGCTTTCAGAGTTTTCACATGTACGGCATCATTGGTTCTGCTATTGCAGTAGGTGCACTATCGGTGTGGTTACTTAAAAAGTTCAATGTAAAATCCATTAACGGGGAAGAAATTGTTATTCCCGATAAGCAATTCAGCAAAGGACAAATTTATGGCGGTATTATTTTCGGGATGGGATGGGCTTTGGCCGGTGCTTGTCCGGGTCCGTTGTATGCCTTGCTGGGTGCAGGTTACTCTGTAATTATAGTTGGCCTGCTCAGTGCCATGTTGGGTACCTGGGTATACAGTTACCTTAAACCAAAATTACCTCATTAATCATGAACATAGAATTAAAGAATTTTAGTGTGGTACGTATCATTCGTTTGGTATTCGGCCTGTTGGGTATAGTAGCTTTTGCGATGAGCAAAGATCCGATTTTTGCACTTATAGGCGGTGTGCTTTTGGTGCAGGGAGTATTGAATTCAAGTTGCGGGATTGGTGGCTGTGGTTATCCTCAATACAAAAAGATAAAAGAGCAGGACGTAAAAGAAGTAAATTTTGAAGAGATAAAAT
>JAGPCK010000013.1 GCA_018058135.1 Bacteroidia bacterium
ATGAACAATTTTGTTACGGTAACAAAAACAGCAGGCACTGAATGGTTTGATGTAAATCCTATACTCAAGGAGTTTATTAAAGCATATGTTGAAGCAGGTGATCCGATAATGTTGGTAGAAACTACCGATACGGATGGCTTTGATGAGAACGACCCTGAAGTGGTACAAAAAATAAAAGAGTTATTACATACTCATGTAAAACCGGCAGTTGAAATGGATGGGGGAGCCATCTCCTTCAAATCATTCCATGACGGTGTAGTAACGGTTACCTTAAAAGGTTCCTGCAGCGGCTGCCCTTCCTCTACCATCACCTTGAAAGCGGGCATTGAAGGTTTGCTTAAACGTATGGTACCCGAGGTAACCGAAGTGGTGGCCGAGGCTATGTAATTAACCGCTAACCTAGCGTAGAGAACCGTAAATTTTCGTAGATTTTATTAAGCTCTGGCAGCCGCTTTCAGATGGAGCACGTGTGAACGTACCGCTTCCATAAAGGTAGGATACTCATGATACTGCACCCCGAATTCAGCACAGGTTTCTTTTACAAACTTGCTGATGGCAGGGTAGTGCACATGGCTTATTTTCGGAAATAGGTGATGTTCAATCTGAAAATTTAAGCCACCGGTAAACCAACGCAGGAAAGCACTTTTAGTAGAAAAGTTCACTGTAGTATTAATCTGGTGAATGGCCCACTCTTCTTCAATTTTGTTGTTTACCGGATTAGGCTCAGGGAAATCAGCATCTTCTACAATATGGGCCAGCTGAAAAATCACGCTGATGGTTAACCCGCAAATGAAGAGTATAATTGCGTAACCGGTTAACGTGGGGCCAACACCCGCTACGCTAATTGGAATCACCAAAGCAGTAAACACATATACTATTTTAGTGGCCCAAAAACCTACATGCTCTTTTAATTCCATTTTTCTCACCGGAATTGTGCCGATTCTGCGCTTGAAATATTTTTCAAAATCCATCCAGAATACCCATAAGAAATAGGTTATTCCGTATAGTATTACCCAATACACATGCTGAAACTTATGAAACCAGTATTTTGGTTGTTGGACATTTACACGAAAGAACGGTTTGATATCAATATCATCATCCATGCCTTCAATGTTGGTATACGAGTGGTGAATGAGGTTGTGCTTAATCTTCCACATGTAGCTGCTGCCACCCATAAAGTTTAAACTTATGGCCATCAGCTCATTCACTGTTTTGTTGGTGGAGTAACTGCCGTGTGCACCATCGTGCATTACGTTAAAGCCTATGCCTGCTAAGGTGAGCCCCAACAGCACACACATAAAAACAGAAAGTACTACACCCGGGGTAAAAAACACGAGTATAATGTACATGGCCATCGCTATTGCAGCCAACGTAATGGTTTTAGAATATAACTTATAATTACCCGTTGGAGCGATGTTATTTGATTTGAAATAATTGTCAACCTTATCTTTGAGCGAGTCGAAAAAAGGACTGTACTTGTTGTTAAATGTTATTTTTTTGGCCATGTATGTTATTCGATGCGAAAAATTATGCCGCAATATCCCCGTTTAAAATTTTAAAATCAATGACAAATATCAGGCTGCGGAAATTAAACTCCTGAGAATAAACGCCCCACGATTAATCCACAACGGCTTCCGGGTGTTTTTTGTTGGCCAGCTGGCCACATGCAGCATCAATGTCTTTTCCCCGGCTTCTGCGTACTTTGGCGATTATGCCATTTCTTTCCAAAAAGGCGCAAAACCTATCAATTTTGTCAGAGTCGGCTTTTTGAAATTCGCCTCCTTCAATAGGATTGTACTCAATGATGTTCACCTTGCAGGGTACTTTTTTGCAAAATGCCAACAATTCCTTGGCGTCTTCTATACTGTCGTTAAAATCACGGAAGGCAATGTACTCATAGGTTATGCGGTTACGTGTTTTCTTGTAATAGTATTGTAGGGCTTCACCCAGAACTTCCAGGTTGTTGGTCTCATTAATGGGCATTATCTGGTTGCGTTTTACATCATTAGCGGCATGTAAAGAAATAGCAAGATTAAAACGCACCTCATCATCCCCCAGTTTTTTAATCATTTTGGCAATACCGGCAGTGCTCACTGTAATGCGCTCGGGCGACATGTGCAGGCCATCTTCTTTAGTGATTTTTTCAATGGACTTCATCATGTTGCTGTAGTTGAGCAGCGGTTCGCCCATACCCATAAACACAATATTAGTAAGCGGCATATTGTAGTGCTGCATAGCCTGGTTGCGTATGTGAACTACTTCATCATAAATCTCATCAGGGTTCAGATTGCGCTTACGTTCCATTTTACCTGTAGCACAAAATTTACAGGTTAAACTGCAGCCCACCTGAGAAGAAACACAGGCCGTCATACGTGTTGGTGTTGGAATTAACACACCTTCTACCAACTCTCCATCATACAATTTAAAGGTACTTTTAATGGTTCTGTCGTTACTTACCTGCTTTTCATTAACAGTAAGTGCGTTGATAACATAACTTTCCTTGAGCCACTCGCGGGTGTCTTTGGACAGGTTGCTCATTTCATCAAATGAGGTGCATGATTTTTTCCAAAGCCATTCATACACTTGGGCCCCACGAAACCCCTTTTCACCGTAGGCGGTGAAAGCCTTTTTAATCTCGTCAAGGGTAAGTGAGCGTATGTCAATACGATTGTTACTCATTGGGGCAAAGATACGTATTAAGTACGTTTAAGTGGCAGAATGCGTTTTGGTCTATTCAATTCCCAAGTGCAACAAAGAAAAGTTCCCACCAAATGCTACATATACTTTTTATAGATGAAATAGCCTGCCACAGCAAACAAAGTGAGGTAGGCAAATTTCATGGCTTTGTCAAAGAACCAGGAAACTACAAAAATGCCGCCCACTAAAAAACTCGCTATACACAGGTAAAGCATAAAAGTAGGATAATCCAGTCCTTCAATACTGATGCCTTGTTGCACTTCTTTGTCGGCATTCTGAATCAGTTGCTCTATCCGTCCGAAAGGGTGTCGCGCGGGTTTGCTCAGGTGAACAATCTCATAGTATTCTCTACCTGCAAGAAAACTTATAAAACTTCCGCACAGAAAAAATACGGCACTTTGAACTTTACCCCAAATGGGGTTTACAATACGGCTTTTGGTTGTCATGGTAATTAGGTTTGGTTAAACACAAAGTTAACCGTTTTAACGAAGTAGTCAATAGGAGCGTTATTTAGGAGCAGATTGTGTAAAGATTTTTCGTTTGTTCAACACGAATCATTTTTTCATCAGTTCATCATCTTTCCAAATACCTTCTTTGAGCAGCTCACCCTGTTTGTTATATAGTTTGCCTTTACCATTGCGCTGTGCATCTTTAAAGTAGCCTTCAAACCGGTCTCCGTTTTTCCAGGTATAAGTGCCCTTGCCATTGAAGCGGTCATTTTTCCATTGCCCTTCATACCCGTCTCCGTTTTTGTTAATGGCTTTTCCAAATCCACTGCGTTTGTTGTGGCTAAAATTCCCTTCATACCTGTTCCCATTTTCAAAAATGGCCACACCTTTGCCATGTGCTTCTCCGTTTACGATTTCGCCAGTGTAATCAAACCAAAACCCTTGTGCCGATTGCAGTCGTAGGCTACCTGTTTCTTTTTTCGCTACTTCTTTTTTTTCAATTACCGAAATGGTGTCTTCAGGTTGAAGTACAGTTGGTATGGTGTCAGGCTGAGTTACTGTGTCATGCAATGGTGATGCAGTTGTATCATGTGGTGCTGTGGTATTGGTGTCAATAATCGGAGAAGCCTTATCCGGAATAACCTCAGCTGAAGGTGTAAATATAAAATACGCAGCCAGCAAAAGAAGCAACACAATTAAACCGGTTATTACCCACTTCTTATTGATGCGAGATACTTCTGCCATTTTAACAGCTTACTTTTTATAATCAGTGGTAAGTACCCTGAATGTGGTGCGTCTGTTTTGCTGGTGTTGTACTTCAGTACATTCTATTCCGTCAATGCAATCGTTCACCAAACGTTCTTCTCCATATCCCACTGCAGTAAGACGTTTCTTTTCAATGCCTTTGGAGAGCAGGTAATCTACGCACGATTGTGCCCGCTTTTGTGAGAGTGTAAGGTTGTATTTGGCATCCGACCGACTATCAGTATGTGAAGCAATTTCAATGGTGATATTGGGGTTCATTAAGAGAATTTTTACCAATGAGTCCAATACTGTTTTGGCTTCCGTACGTAAGTCGTATTTGTCAAGGTCGTAGTATATTCCTTTAAGGGTAATTTCCTGTTCAGGAGCAGGCAAAGGTTCAAGATAAATGTCGAGCGTGAGTGTACTGTCGGTATTCAGGTTAAACGTACTGATTTTATACTCCACACTGCTGAAGTAGTTTTCATATGCTGCAGTTAGTGAGAAATTAGAGTTATAAGTTAGCTCCTGAATGTAATCACCTTTTTCTCCTGTTTTCAGTTTGGCAAAAGGTTTACCTGAAACGATATTCACTTGTGCCTGTGGCAAAGCAGATTTTGTTTCTTTGTCAAACACCCGCCCCTTTACCATAAAAATAAATGGTTTAGTACTTAAAGCATAAATGTCGTCATCACCTACCCCACCTGTTCTGTTGGAACAGAAGTAGCCGATCACATCACCTGGTTTGCGGGAGGCATCGGCAGGTAAAAAAACTAAACCAAAATCATCACCACCGGAGTTAACGGGGTATTTCATGTTTTCCGCCTTGCTCCATTTTCCTTGTTCTTCCCTGGAAGTAAATAAGTCAAGCCCGCCCATGCCCAAATGGCCTTTAGAAGAAAAATACAATGTATTTTCTTTGTCAACATACGGGAACATATCGTCTTCAACGGTATTGATGGAAGGGCCAAGGTTTTGAGGAGTGCCCCACTTATCTGTGCCTGCCTGGTATGTCACCACATAAATATCTTTTTCACCCAATGAACCTTTCATATCAGAAGAAAAGAATAAGCGCTTACCGTCAGGCGAAAATGCCGGATGTCCGCAGCTTACTGAATCGCTGCAAAAAGGTAGTGGCTGAGGATTGGTCCATTCTCCGTTTACCAGTGAGGTGGAATAAATTTTACAGCCTATACTTTTTCCGTCAGCACCATTGCATTGTGTATACAGCATAATGGTAACATTAGAATCTACCCATACTGCGCCTTCGTTCTCAGGTGTATTTACTGCACCCCGCAAAGGAGTGGCCTTTTGAAACGTAACATCATTGGTGCGGGTGGCTTCAAATAAATCAGAACATTTTTGACCCGTCCACTCAAATATTTTGTTACCGGTAGCTTCAGGTCGAGAGGAGCTGAAGAACATTTTATTTTTACGTACAAACGGACTATAATCGGAATAAGGTGAATTAAGCGATGATACATTGCTTACGGCAAATCGGGTAGGATTGGCTTTCCAGCTTTTAGCTAAATCGCAACTTTGCATGCCCAGCTTGCCGCGAATGTCTTTTGGCTTTTCAAAACTGAAATCATAGAAGGCGCGGTTGGCATCTTCGTAACGTTCGAAGTATTTAAGACAACCGCCATAGAGCAAAAGCAGGTTGGGGTCGGGGTACTGGGTATTTACCAACTCCTGAAAATAGTTCATTGCCTGTTTAAGGTTATTGGCTTTGGTGTAGCTAAGTGCCACCATATAGGCCATTTGTCCTTTTTTCTCAGGGTCCTTTATTTTATCGTATAAGCGTTTGAACAAACCGGCTGCAGTGTTGTAGCGTTTGCTGTCAAATGTTATTTGTGCGCGTTCTATTTCTAAATCGAGCGGGGTAGGTGTGGTAGTTTGTGCTTGCACACAACATACACCTGCAAATATGACCAGAAGTAGGAGAAAACGTTTCATATGCTATATAACAACAAAAGTAAGACATGTGTTACAGTGTTGCCCGATTATTTTCAGGTTACAACAAGGTTGGTTGCAATAAAAAAGCCAGACTGTTGAAGTCTGGCTTTTGGAAGTATTAAACGTTCATCATTTTCGAGGTGGAGGAGTAGTGCCGGGTTTTGTACCTCCCGCAGGAGGGGTAGCAGGCTTAGGTGCGTTCAAATCTTTCATCTCGGTTTTAGTTTTGGGGATGAATTTGTTGCTGATAATACGCACGGTGGTACGTCTGTTCATCTGGTGTTCTTCTTCAGTACACTTTCTGAATTCCCACTGGCCTTCGCAAGCACAATCGTTCACGAGTTTACTTTCACCGTAACCACGGGCAATCAAACGCTCAGGGTCAACACCTTTAGTAATAACATAGTTAACAGCAGAATCAGCACGGGCCTGTGCCAGACGTACGTTGTAAGAAGAGTCAGCACGACAGTCGGTGTGTGAACCCAACTCAATGATAATGCGGGGATATTTATTAAGGGTAAGAACAAGTGAGTCGAGAATTTCACGTGAACGAGGGCGCAAGTCTGCCTTGTCCAAATCATAATAGATACCTTCTACTTTAATCATGGCATTGTAGTCAAACGGATCGAGCAGGAAATCCTGAATCAAATCGGTTGATACTTCCAAGCCTTTAGTAGTTTGTGACTCCAAGCGAGAATCATAGTAATCTTCTTTTTGAGCAAACAACTCATAATCGGTGTTTGACTTCAAATCAACAAACTTATAAAAACCATCTCTGTCTGTTTTGGCAGTTCGTTTAACAGTATCGGTACTGTTGGTCATGGTGATTAAAGTATTGGGAAGAATTTCTTTTGTTTTGGAATCGCGTGCCACACCACTGATAGTAAATTTAAGCGGTGTCATAGCAAACTTCCATATATCGTCTTGTCCGCGGCCACCTTCACGATTGGAAGAGAAGTACCCCAATTCTTTAGAGACTTCACAAATAAATCCGAAATCGTCACCACCTGAGTTAAGAGGTGATTTCATGTTTTTAGGTTCGCTCCAATCCGCACCGGTTCCTTTGGAAGAGAAGATATCAAGGCCACCTAAGCCGATGTGCCCGTTAGAGGAAAAGTAAAGTGTGCCATCAGCATGAATGAAGGGGAACATATCATGACCTTCGGTGTTGATTTTATCTCCTATGTTTACCGGATCGCTCCAGGTTTTACTTTTTTTCACCCAGTTAACGAAATAAATATCTTTACCACCTTTACCACCGGGCATATCAGAGGAGAAATACAGGATGTTGCCGTCATCAGACAGACTAGGGTGTCCGCAACTGAAAGAGTCACTGCAGAAAGGTAAAACTACCGGTTCGCTCCATTCTTTTCCTTTTAAACTACTGGTGTATATTTTACATGAATTTTTATCTCCGTTAATACCGTTGCACTGGGTGTAGTACATGGTGGTTCCTTTTTTGTCGAAACAAATCGTAGCATCATTAAATTTGGTGTTGATTAAGCCTTCCAGAATGGCAGGTGCTGAGAGTTTATTCTTTTTCAGGTTGGCAGAATAGATATCACAGTACATGTTACCGGTCCACACATACATGTTTTTACTTTTTCCCTGCTCACGGTCGGAAGCAAAGTACAATGCAGTGTTCTTGTAATATGCCGGACCAAAATCACTGAATTTCGTGTTCAATTCTTTACAGTTTTCTACGATGTAACGTGTTTTTTCATTTTTCCACTTGAGCGCATCTTCACACCCGCGAATCATTTTAAGCGCACGCTCATCATTGGGGTGAGTTTTCAGATACGTTTTAAACTCGGAAATAGCTTCTGCGTATTTTTGATTATTTTTAAGAGATTCAGCATAGCGGAATTGTGCTTCTGGGTTTTTATAACCTGCTTTGATAGCTTTTTTATACCAGGCTTCAGCGTTTTTGGTGTCATTCACCATACGGTAGCTTTCAGCAGTTTTAAAACAGGCCTCTTTCTTTTCGTCTTTATCTTTGGTAGTGCTGTAAACACTTTTGTAAGACTCCAGTGCAACAAAGTACTCCTTTTTGTCAAAGGCTTCATTAGCAGCTTTCATGTTACCTTTTCCACCACCGCAAGAACCTGCAGTTAAAATAGCAAAAGCTACAAAAGATAATAGTAAGTAAGTAAATCTCTGTAATTTCATCGTATCGTATTAACTGAATTTAGATATCAAATATTTTCAAATATGAAGAAAATAAGTAAAAAAACAACCATTTGGGTTGTACTTAGTGCAAATTAACCTGCTAATTGCTGTTTATGAACAAAAAAAGCAGGCTTTGCAACCCGCTTTTTTATTATTTAATAAATAACATTTCTCTGTATTTGGGCAGTTGCCACAATTCATCTTCAACTATGAGCTCCAGTTTATCACTGTTGTAGCGAATAATGTCAAAGTAAGCTTTTATCTTATTGCAGTAGGCAATGGCCCGTTTGTGCGTATCGGCCATGTTATTGGCTTTTTTGCGTTCCTCCACCATGGCATTTACACTGTTTACAATGGTGGTTACTCTTTCGCCTATCTCGTTAATTAAATCGAGTTGTACCTGATATACTTTTTTGTTTACACCCAGTAGCTTGAGGCTGGCCGCATTATCACTCAGTTTTTTCTGATAGTTAAGTGCTGCTGGTACAATGTAGGAATGAGCCAATTCTCCCATTACACGTGATTCAATCTGGATTTTTTTGATGTAATCTTCCAGCATAATCTCGTGGCGGGCCTCCAGTTCTTTCTCGTTAAAAATATTGTTCTTGATAAAGAGGTCTTTGGATTGTTTGGTTACATAAGCATCTAAAGCCTGAGGTGTGGTTTTGATGTTTTTCAATCCGCGCTTGGTGGCTTCTTTTACCCACTCGTCTCCGTATCCGTTGCCTTCAAAAAGAATCTTCTTGGTGGTTTTGATATAGCCGCGCAAAATTTTTGCAATAGCCGCTTCAGTTTTTTCTCCTTTTTTCACCAAGGCATCAACTTCTTTTTTGAACGCTATCAGTTGGTTGGCTACAACAGTGTTGAGTACGACCAACGCAGAAGAACAGTTGGCGGAGGAGCCTACAGCTCTGAACTCAAATTTATTTCCTGTAAAGGCAAAAGGTGACGTGCGGTTACGGTCGGTATTATCCAATAAAATTTCAGGAATCTTAGGGAAATTAATGCTGCCCACTTTGTTGGCATCTGCAGCTTTGGTATTGGTGCTTTCAAACTGCTTTAAAACTTCACTCAGTTGAGTTCCGATAAAGATAGACATGATGGCCGGAGGAGCTTCATTGGCACCCAAACGATGGTCGTTAGCTGCAGAGGCAATGCTGGCGCGCATCAAATCGGCATTGTCATGAACGGCTTTAATTATGTTTACAAAGAAGGTCAAAAACTGCAGGTTGTTCATCGGGGTAGAACCGGGTGATAGAAGATTTATCCCGGTATTGGTAATGATAGACCAGTTGTTGTGTTTGCCCGATCCGTTGATGCCTGCAAATGGTTTTTCATGCAGAAGTACTTCGAAGTTGTGTTTCTTCGCTACTTTCTCCATAATGTCCATTAGAAGTTGGTTATGGTCAACGGCCAGATTAGCTTCCTCAAACATAGGGGCACATTCAAACTGTGAAGGAGCTACCTCATTGTGGCGGGTTTTCAACGGAATACCCAACTTGAGTGATTCCGTTTCGAAATCAAGCATAAACTGATATACTCGCTCAGGAATGGAGCCAAAGTAATGGTCTTCCAGTTGCTGTCCTTTGGCCGGTGTATGACCAACCAAGGTTCTACCGGTGAGCATTAAATCAGGGCGTGCCAGATAAAATGCCGAGTCTACAAGAAAATACTCCTGTTCAATACCCAATGAGGCATGTGCTTTAGTTACTTTTTTATCGAAGTATGACGAGCATACATCAACTGTAGCTGCTTCAAGAATATGCAACGCTTTCAGCAAAGGAGCTTTATAATCCAGTGCCTCTCCTGTGTAAGAAACAAAAATGGTAGGAATGCACAACGTTTTTCCGCTGGTGTTTTCCATGATAAAGGCAGGAGATGAAGGGTCCCAGGCAGTATACCCGCGGGCTTCAAATGTGTTGCGTATACCTCCGTTTGGAAAGCTCGAAGCATCGGGTTCCTGCTGTACCAGCGAGTTGCCTGTGAATTTTTCTATAGACTGTCCGTCTTCAGCGGGTTCAAAGAAGGCATCGTGCTTTTCAGCAGTGGAACCGGTAAGCGGTTGAAACCAGTGTGTGTAGTGCGTTGCCCCCTGATTGTGTGCCCAGTGCTTCATGCCATTGGCCACCTGATCGGCTAGTTTGCGGTCAATTTTATCTCCTGTGTGAATAGCGTGCATTACCGCTTCATACGCATCTTTGGTTAAGAAATTGCGCATAACCTGTGGTGTGAAAACATTGCAAGCGAAATAATCAGAAATTTTTTCAGACGGAACATCAACAGGAACAACCTTACGGCTACTGATGGTTTCGATGGCCTTAAAACGCATTATTGACATGACTTTGAGTTGATTATGAATTTACTGATGGGGTGCATTTACGGGGCGTGAAAATACATAAATAACAGATTATTCATGCAAACGTTTATAAAATGTGAAAACAATCATGCAACTTTAGGGCTTGTACATATATCTTAGACCAAAAATAAACCAATATGCTAAATAAATACTTCTTATCATTTGTTCTTGTAACCACAGTTTTTATTTCTTTTGACACCTTTTCAGAGAGTCATCAAGTTCACTCATCTTCTACAGGTGCTCCAGGTCCAGGAGCATGCACAAGTTGTCACGGTGGGTCAGCTATCAACTCAGGGCCGGGTTCTACCTCAATCTCTATTGTTGGTGACCCAACAGGTTATGTTCCGGGTCAAACATACCAGATTCAGGTATCAGTATCTAATAACGGAAGAAGTAAATTCGGGTTTGCTTTATCAGCAGATAATGGAAGCGGAAGTAACCGTGGAAGTTTAGCTGACGGAGGTAATTCAGCAGTGCAGGTATTAAATAATTATGCTACACATACTTCTTCCGGCTTATCGGGAACAGATTCTAAATCCTGGACCTTTAACTGGACCGCGCCCGCTACAGCACAAGGTACAGTTCGTTTTCTCGCTTACGGAAATGCATCCAACAGCAGTAATTCCGATAACGGTGATTTGATTTATTCTGCTACCAAAACTTTTGCTCCGGCCACCACAGGTATAGCAGATGTTACTGCCTTGGGCAATGTAGAAGTTTACCCCAATCCGGTAAAGGACAAGTTTAATCTGTCCATACAACTTAAAAAAGACGGGATTGTAAAGGCTGAATTAGTTAACCGTAACGGAATAAAAGTGCAACAACTCTTTTCTGAATCATTTGAAACAGGAGCTAATTTAATTCCAGTTCAGCTTCCCGAAGGTTTGTCAAAAGGTATTTATTACCTACTTCTTCAACAAAACGGGCAATCAACTGTTAAAACCATTTTTGTTCAATAGTTTATTAATAATTCCATTTCAGTTAAGAAGCCGGACCTTTGGTTCGGCTTTCTTATTTAATATTGCAACATGAATAATTTTCTTCACCTAGCTTCGGATTTTGAACAGGCGGTTAAACAGGCAGGGCAGTTTATAGCCCGCGAAAGATTGTCGTTTCGAGAATCGGCTGTGAGCAGTAAAAGTTTTAATCAACTGGTATCCTATGTTGATCAGGAGGCCGAGAATCAATTGGTGAACAGCTTGAAACTATTGTTACCTGAAGCCGGTTTTTTAACGGAGGAGCAAACTACAACACAAACTACCGAAGGTCTGCATTGGATTATTGACCCGCTGGATGGTACCACGAATTTTATTCACGGTATACCGGTGTATAGTGTGAGTGTAGCTTTGGCAAGAGGCAAAGAACTTTTGCTGGGAGCCGTATATGAAATTAACCATGATGAGTATTTTTTTGCAGCCAAAGGTGAGGGTGCGCGGTTGAATGGGAAACCGATACAGGTGAGCACACACAAAGAACTTGGCAACACTTTAATGGCAACCGGTTTTCCGTACTACGATTTTGACGGATTGGAGAACTACTTAGCTGTGCTGAAGGAGCTGATGCGCACCACACGCGGTTTGCGAAGACTGGGCTCAGCAGCTGTTGATCTGGCTTATGTAGCCTGTGGCAGGTTTGATGGTTTTTTCGAATTGAGCCTGCATGCGTGGGACGTTGCGGCAGGTTGTTTGCTGGTGCAGGAAGCTGGAGGGAAAATAACTGATTTTGGCGGAGGAGATAATTACATTCACGGGAAAAGTATAGTGGCCGCTTCTGCAAATATCTACCCCCAATTGCAAGCGATTATTACAAAAGAATTTTCTGCCCGTTAATCTCATCGCGTTGAAACAACACTTTGCTGTTGTCTTGCATATTTACGGGCGGATCAATGCGACTCGGTTTCAGCTTAAGCAGAAATAAAACAAGCAGCGAAACTACCGGTGCAAGAGAGGAAATCAAAAACCACCAGCGACCGGAGTAACCTTTTTCACGCGCGTATTGAGCTGTAACTACTGATATGCCAATAAAAACAGGGTAGATAAGAAAAAATTCCATAGGGCAGAGTGTTAAAACCAAATGCAAAGCAACTGCATTTACCCGAAATTTTAAACCGTAAGAAGTTTAGCGGTCTATTTTTTTGATTCAAGTGCGCGTTTCAGCGCTTAAGGTGTAAATCAGCTTTGGAGCAAATCAATCATCGCTGAGTTGAGCGCAAAGTGCTTCTGTAAAATTTCAGGACAGGTATATTCGCTTGCCCCCCCTTTGTTCAGCATCCATTGCAGCAGTTGCTTCTTCTCCGTATCTTTCCATTGACGAATATTGCTAAGCTGAACAAATAATAAGCTAAGTTGATTGAAACTGTTCTGTTGTGACTCGCTATATTTTTTCCAGATTTGTGAGGAGATGTTCAGTTGATGGCGCATAGAAGCACTGCTTTTTTCCACTGCTTTTTGACGGTCTCCTTTGTAAGCCGTGTTGATGTATTCACTTACTTTATTGCTCAAGGAGCTTAGGTGAGCTTGCGTAAGTATATTGTCTGGCAAAGGTTCAATAACAAGTGCAGCATTGCCTGCTACCAGTTTCTTCATGGTGTTAAGTGGTGTACGATACCCTTTTTGGGTGCTTATTTTCTGTTGTTCTTCCGCGGCTAAACGGGCAATCTTTTCTTCAACGGGTCTAAAACCCATGCGGTAGTAAAACCAAAATGCACCCGAGAGTAATCCCTCTTTATTGCCATGTCCCATTTGGTAAGGTTCAACAGTGAATTCTTTCACCCCGAACCTGTTATGGTATACCCGCATCAGTTGGCAGAATAAATGAGCCGATTCGCCACCACGAAATGGTTCATAAATGTTCAAACCTATTTTAGCCGTATGGCCAAAAGGCCAGGCACCACCATATGCTACGGGAATGCCATTTTTGAAGGCCATGTATCCGGCATACGTTTCAAAAGCCAATCTGCGGTTAGGTTCCAGTTCAAACAAAACAATGGATATTCCTTTACCGGTATTGTACTGTTCAATGGTATTGATGTTGGTGTAGGTAATTGTATCCGTTTCCCTATTAATTAAGAACAACGAGGCTCTTGCAGCACTCACAAGTTTCTCTTTTTCTGCTTTAGTTAATGCAACTTTTTCTGTAAGCGGCTCTTTAATGAGTTGCAGTGCATCAACTTTTTTAGCGAGTTCTTTTTTGTGGTAAAAAACAGGGGTGTTGAGTATGCTTAAATTGGTTCGTGATGGAACTGCATCATTCAATGTGATAGATACAAATATTTTCAAAGCATCAAAAAGCTGTTCTTTGATAGCGGCTGAAATGGCTACGGAATCAAGTAATGCAATCAGAAGCGCCAATGCATTTTTCTCTGTGTTTTTTTTGTATTGTAATAACCAACTTTCAAGTGTTACAGAAGAATCATTGAGTTGTTCACTTTCAGCAAAGGGAAGCGTACAGCGTAAAATTTCTTTGCTCCAGACTTCATCTCCCTCGCAAGAGTATAATTGAACTGCATCTCCGTAAACCTGCAACAGGTGTCTGCAAAGTGTAAGACTGAAATTGGCTCTTGTGTCTGTCCCGGCAATTCCTGTCCGCACCAGCTGTTCTGCTTTAGCGGTGTTGTTGCCGTTTTGAATAGCGGCAGCAATTTGTGCCATACGTCTCAACTCAGCTCGGGTTGTTTTATGTAAAGTGCTGCTTTGCGGGTAAGCGGCCATGAACAGTAAAATTTCATGGTACGTTATCAGTTCTTTCGGGCTAGTGAAATTGATGCCGGCAAGTTGCTGCAGCAAATAGTTTTTTTGCTGTTCGGCTTCTGTTGAAAACTGATTGCTCAGTTGGCGAAGTTGAGTAAGTAGCTCCACGTTATAAATTTTATACCAAGGTAACCTTTAGTTTTTATTTCCAGAAATTTTTGCATTGATGAGCAGAGCCATAGTTGCCAGCAGAGCCAACCAGCCTATGTAATCGCCAAAGCGTACATAAAATGTAAGTATTGAGTCGGGCTTAATTTTGCCTTTTATTACTGCGGGTTCCCACCAATCGGTATCTTGTGAGCGTTGCCCCGTTGCATCTATAAAGCACGATATGCCGGTGTTGGCACTGCGGGCAATAGCTCTGCGTGTTTCTATAGCGCGTAGAGATGCATATGCGCAGTGTTGCATGTAGCCTTCCGTATTTCCCCACCAGCCGTCATTGGTAATAATGCAAATGAACTCAGCTCCCTTACGCACATAGTCGGCTACATAGTTTCCGAAAATTGATTCATAACATATAACAGGGGCAACGGTGTTTAATCCTGTAAACACACCAGCTTCATCCTGCGCTCCCAATGAGCCGGAAGTTCCGCCCAGTTCAATGGCGAAGTCTTCGAGAAAACCGAATATTCGCGGATAGGGCATGCGTTCAACACCTGGTACCAGTTTCGATTTGTGGTAGAACTGCACACTATCTCCATGATTAAGTTGCAGGGCAGTATTGAACACATCGTACCATTGTTTACCTCGTTTGGAATAACGTGCAGTGGCGGTGGCTTTATCCTGATAGAATAAATAGGTATCCGCACCGCTGATGATGTGCAGCTGCGGAAATTTTTCCAATAGTGATTTAAGTTGTTGAATGGTTTGTGATGTGTTGCCGTTATCGTTTTCAACTATGCCATCCGTAAGTGCAGTTTCGGGGAGTATGAGGTACTGCGTTTCGCTGTCCACCTGTTGCATGCTGAGTTGCAGCATCTCATTTACCAGCAGGTTGGGAGGTTGTTCAAATTTTTCATGGTAAGGGTCGTGGTTAGGTTGTACTATTACAACCTGCACTTGCTTAGTATTTGCAGCATCGTGTAATAAGTAATTTCTCCAAACCACATAAGAAAGTAAAAACGGCAGGCATACACTCAGCATGATAATGCTTGTTTGAGTCAGTTTCTCTTTTACGGTGAACTCGTTTAACTGCACCAGCAAGCTGTAGATCAGGTAGTTTACGGTGAGTATCCAAAAACTTCCGCCCAGCACACCGGTATACTCGTACCATTGAATCCAGCTCAGGTTATTGGCAAAGGCATTTCCCAGTGTAAGCCATGGCCAGGCCAATTCCCAGTTGAGGTGGAAAAACTCAAACAGTAACCAGGGAGCAACAAAGCACCAGAGGTGAAACCGTGGATTTATTTTTCGAGTAAGCCATTGATACAGCATCAACGGGAGGGGCATCAGCAATCCGTTTACTATTACTGCTGCAGCTATGGCACCAAACACAGAGGCGTTTTTTATCCAATAGGTACAAAGCAGGTTCCAGGTAACCAGCGCGATAAAAGTATACATGAACCGGTATAAACTTTTACGGGAGGATTGTGCATTAATAAGTCGTAACAGAAACAGGAGTGGTACCCAGGCGATAAAACTTATCCAGCCCAAATGATGCGGAGGCCAGGCCAGCCATAATAAAAGTGCGCTGCTCAGGGAGAGAAATAAGTAGTTGAGGTGTTGTTTT
The DNA here is from genome assembly GCA_018058135.1 of Bacteroidia bacterium. Lineage (GTDB taxonomy): Bacteria > Bacteroidota > Bacteroidia > UKL13-3 > UKL13-3 > JAGPCK01. The sequence goes on from JAGPCK010000013.1 coordinate 15,847, forward strand.
CCGTTCATTAGTGTTGCAATATACATTGCTTATAACAAAAGAAAAGTCGAGGGTGTTGCATCAAAAGGTTTTACTATCCTCAGTTCAGGTGAGACTAAAAACAAAAACGACCGACTCATAGAGCCGGTCGTTTTTGTAGTGTATGAAATGAAGTCTAGTAAATGACAGTCATTTCCACCCTGCGGTTGCGGTCGCGTCCTTCAGGGGTTTTGTTGTCGGCAATTGGTTTGCTTGATCCATACCCTTTAGCATTGATACGTGTTGCAGCAACACCTTTTGAACTAAGGTATTTCTTAACAGCATTGGCACGTTTCTGAGAAAGCAAGGTATTAGCTTTAGCATTTCCTACATTGTCTGTGTGGCCATCAATCTGTAGTTTCCAGTTCGGATTTTTCTTCAACAGTTCTGCCAATGCATTTAAGGATGCATAAGATTCTCTGCTGATGATATCTTTACCGGTGGCAAATTCAAGTGCTTCAAAAGCTGCAGTTAATATTTCCTGCTCTTCTTTTTTCAATTCAGGGCATCCGTTGTTTCCGGCAACACCAGCTACAGCAGGGCATTTGTCGAAGTTATCGCTGATTCCGTCACCATCTGTATCGGGGCAACCGTTAGCAACACGTGGTCCGGGTGTTTGAGGGCATGCATCCAATGCATCAGGAACAGAATCTTTATCACTATCAGGGCAACCCATGGCGTATGCAGGGCCTGCAACTGTAGGGCAAGGATCCATTTTGTCGCTTATACCGTCTCCATCTGTATCCGGGCAACCGTTGAATTGAACCGGTCCAACTACATCCGGACAATCATCGCGTTTATCTTGTACGCCATCACCATCACGGTCAGGACAACCGTTGAATTCAGCTTTACCTGCACTATCCGGGCACTCGTCTAATTTATCAGGGACACCGTCACCGTCTTTGTCAGGGCAACCGTTGAATTTAGCCAAACCTGCTTTATCAGGGCACTCATCCGCTTTGTCCATAATTCCGTCACCATCTGTATCAGGGCAACCATTGAATTGTGGCAAGCCGGCTTTATCAGGACAAGAATCCAGTTTGTTTGGAATTCCGTCACCATCCGTATCAGGGCATCCGTTAAATTGTATGGCACCCGAATCAGTAGGACACTCGTCAAAACGGTCAACAATACTGTCATTATCTGTATCAGGGCAACCGTTCCAGAATTCAGGACCAGCCTGATCAGGACAAGAATCCAAACTGTTTATGATGCCATCATTATCATTATCCGGACAACCGTCAAATGCTTTCAAACCGGGTTCATCAGGGCATTTATCTTTAAAGTCAGTAATGCCGTCTTCATCACGGTCTGAAGCTTTACGGCCAAATGTGAGGTATAAACCGGTACGTAGATGTACATTTCTTGTTTCTTTAGGACTTACTACTGCCAGAAGGTTATCGGTCATAACGTGCCACTGCAAAGGGCCCAGATTCAAAGCAACGCCCACACCAAGGTTACTGAAACTGTTGTTGGTGTATGTATATGTAGCGCTTACATTCATGAAACGACCGATGCCGGTAGCCGCATTCAGGCCAATAGAAGGGTAAAGTTTTTTATCAAAAAATTGTCCGTGGAATACAGCACCAACGGTTGATTTTTCACCGATGAAATAATTGGCTCCTACATAAATCTGGCGGGTGAGTTTTGATTTGTAAGCGGTGTTGCTTTTTGCTCCTTTTACGTCAAACGTGTTTTGGAGTGAGTCACCTGCTTGAGAGAAGGCATCACCTAATGAACTGGAGTCATTCAGGAAGTCGTTAATACCAATACCTGCATAAGAGTAACTTTGATTAGGGTTAGTGGATTTGTATGAGTACAAATCATCTTTCCATTTGATTGAACCAATATCCAGTAAACTGGCTGAAATCATTACTCGTTTGGTAGGTTTGTAGGTTACGCCCAAATCTGCTGCAAAGCCGGTATTCTTTTTACCTAATAAATATTTGCTAACATTATCAGCTGCTCCGTCAAATGCTGTGTCTAATCCCGAAGTGTTTACGTGAATATTTGTTCTACCTGTAAGTTCATAAGTGTTAGGGTCAGTTAGCAAAGCAATGTCTGAACTCACAGTTTGGATGTTCTCCATTCCGTAGAGGTACTTGAGTGTTACACCTGCTGTCCATTGTTCACTGATTTCATGTGAATAACCTAAACCGTACTCGCGGTAGTGAATGGCATCCATGCCCACGTTAAGTTTTTGTTCAGTTCCAGCTGTTGGGCCGTTACCGTTTACCAATAGACCGAATAAATCTTTGCTGTAGGATAAGCGCATTTCAATGCGTTCCTGAGCATGAAGGCGAAGATAGCCGGCCCCAATTTTAATACCTAAATCAAACAATTGAAATTTGAATGCTGAGGACAGGAAATTTTTTGGTTTCATTCCACCCAGCATTCCATTCAAGTCAATATAAGTTGAGTCATCCGCACGTTTTTTCATAATGTCATTATAAACAAAGCCACTATTAGAAAAAGCGATCATCGTAGAGCCGATTCCTGGTACAGCAAAGTTTACTTTAGCCTGAGGACGGAAAGCGGGGTTGAGGTTTAAACGTGTATGAACAAAGTTCATATTATACAGCGTAAGGTCATTTTGCGCTGTTGCACCAAGTGATAAAATTACCAAGGTGACGATGTATAGGTATGATTTGATTGATTTCATGATGTAATTTTTTTAAGTTAGTTGGTTACTCACCTTCTTTTTTAAGGTCAACATTTAGTTTGGCCCGCATAGCGAGTTTTACATCAAGTTTGTAGTCGGAGTAAATTCTTACATCGGTACCAGTAGGTGCTGATTCTAATCGGGCACTAACTGCAAGTATGCGGCAAAGTGAAGTAATTCTTTTCCATCTTGCTTTGTTGAGGGAGTTATCTGTTGTTGATGAAGTAGGGGCAATAACCTTTCCGTTTCCATCGATAGTGGCGGCTCTGGCTACTTTAGTTTGTAAGGGAGTAATAAGTGAATCAATTTTGTTTTTAAACTGATCGAGGAAATAAATCTGTGTGTTTACATCCAGCGGGAAACCGTTGCTAATAAATGTACGAATAGTAACTTGTTCTACGTCAAGACCACTTGTATCTGAAAATTCGAAATCAAATTCTTTTTCTAATGCAAAGTTATTGGCTGTACCATACAAAGGCAACTCAATGCGGGCATTAATTGCCATTTTGCTGGTGTCCAGCATGAAGTTTCTGGAGGCTGGTGTACCGTTGGGGTTGGTAGTAAAGTCAAGTTTGTAAATGAGGTACTCAGGGTTACTGTTTATAATTGTTCTTATGTTACTATTTGCATTATCAAATATTTTTGATGTGTTAATAATATCCCCCAGATTAACAGCCCCGTTTACATTTGTAGGAACTCCTACTTCACTTCCGGTTACATTAATTGTTCCTGCATTTGGGCCCGATGGTATATAAGATTTCATTTGATTAACGGTTGCTCTAACAGCAATTCCGTATGAGTTTTTAAATTCAAATATGGCGCGAGGAGCAGCGTGTTGAATGGTACCAGTATACAGGCTGTTTTTAAATAATGAAAAACGTATAGTGTCAGTCTCTGTTGAGTTAGTGCTGGTTCCAACATCACCATGAATTCTTCTAAATTTAGGAGCATTAAAGTCAACAGAGTAAGTAACCTTATCACTTGTTGTGGGTAATGCTCCACCACCTTTAGTTAAGGTTGTGGTAATTTGAACTGGAATTCTATTGGTTTGTCCACCACCATTTGTCATGTCAAACACATAATCTTCCAGATTGACAGATAAAGTATTGTTTTCGTAATTGTTTGCGGCATTTAACGAAGCCGTTAAAGTTAAAGGCGCAGAACCTTTACGCGCTCCGGGAAAAGAGAACGAAACAGTTGCATCATGTTGAATGGTTGATTTGATACTGAAGGTTATACTTCCCCCTTTAAATTCTATGGTATCAATTTGAACAGAGCCTGCATTAAACGTAAAATTCTGATTATTTTGAAATGAGGCAGTACCCCCAGAAGGTGCAACTGAAAAAGCTGCTACTGCAGCAGGGGTCATAAAACCATCAAAGGGACCAAATGCCTGACCTAAAATTGGGAAAGCTTCTTCGGCATTCGTAACTGACATTTCATCTGAGTAGATGAGCGTACAAAACTTTTGCCCGTCAACTTCAATTTTACCGTCTTTATCACCTTTGGTAATAATATCGGCAGCTGTTAATGATGAGTTAACTAATGGGACAGCTATGTCCGGATTCCATCTTACTTCTGCCAGCTTGTCGAAATCATCGGCACAGGCATGAAGTAATAAGACCCCGGCTGCAACAGCCATCATCTTAGTCATCTGCTTAATCGGTAAGTGTGTGTTCATATTAGTTAGTTTTTGATTTTTATTAAATTACTAGAACAGTTCAAATTTATCTTTATGAGGTAAAATTACTGTTATTAACTGAGTAAAATACTACTAAAATGTGATGAGTGCGGAGTATTTCTCTGTCAACTCAGAATAGCATCTTTAAAAGAGCCTCCCCCAAAGTGCTCACCGCAGGCATACAGGTTTGATCAACGCACACATATACCCTGAGGTTTTCTCCTGTTTTGTTTTTGCCAGCAGTGAGCGGAATCTCACCTTGCATTTCACCACCGGCAATAGTGTAAATAAAATGAGGTAAACTCTTTTGAGCCAGTTCAATGGAAGCTGAGTGCGCATTTTTCCCAGTAAGCACCAGTTGATAATATGGTGCACTCATCCACAACATCAAATCCAGCCAATTGGCATAGCCATTAATGTATTGCCCTATTTTAGGCTGCACGGCTTGTATCATTTTTTCTGCCATTTCTTTTTTTGCCGGTTCCCCGAAAAAGTAGCTGAGTTGATACAAACTTTTAGCCAGCACAGAGTTGGAGGACGGGGTTACATCATCTGTGATGTCTCTTTTTCGGGTAATCAATTGTTCGCCTGAATGAGAGTTGAAAAAGAAAAGTTCGCTGTCTTTGTCGTAAAACAGGCTGATGCATTCTTCCATCAACTGTTTGGCTTGGTGCAGATAGGTTGAATTGCCGTTTACGGTGTGCAACTGAATAAGGGCCTCTATGAGGTAAGCATAATCTTCAGAGAAAGCGTCAACGCTTACTTTTCCCGATTTTCCAATGCGGTACAATTTACCATTAACATAATGATTGGACATCAGGTAGGCAACATTACGTTCAGCCATGTTCAGAAATAATTCATCAGCTGTGGCACGGTAACAATCCACCAAACCGGTGATGGTAAGTGCGTTCCAGGAGGTTACAATTTTATCATCAAGCCCCGGGCGGATGCGTTTTTCTCTGGCAGCCAACAGTAGGGTATGGCAGCGTTGCATGGTAGCGGTCAACTCGTCTTTGGTTTTTCCAGTCAGACTTAAAAGTTCATGATCGGGCAGTGTTTTGTACAGAATGTTTAAGCCATGCTCCCAATTGCCTTGTGGTTGAATGTTGTAATACAGGCTGAAAAATGGCTCATCTTCACCCAGTAACTGCTGCAATTCTTCTTTCGACCAGATATAAAATTTGCCTTCTACACCCTCACTGTCAGCATCCAATGAGGAGTAAAATGCCCCGTTACCATCAGTCATTTCACGGGTGAGCCATTCAGCTGTTTGGTAAATTACGTGTTTGAAAAGCGGATTTTGTTTTTCTTTAAATGCACTGGCATAGAGTGATAGCAGTTGCCCGTTGTCGTACAACATTTTTTCGAAGTGTGGCACTTTCCAGTAATGGTCGGTACTGTAGCGGGCAAATCCACCACCGCTTTGGTCGTAAATTCCGCCCTCGGCCATTTTAGTAAGTGTGGTGAAAGCAGCCTGCTTCACATCATCGTCTTTCATACGAATGCTGTAATGCAAAAAAAAGAGGTGGTTGTTGGGCATAGGGAATTTAGGCGCCCAGTTGTATCCGCCAAATACACGGTCAAACTTTTCCTTAAAAGAATCCACATATTGTTTTACTGTTTCTATGGAAATGCTTTGATTATTTGTCGCCACAGGAAGTGCGTCCATACGTTGAATGCTGCCTGTTAATTTTTCAGCAAATTCAATAGCCTCCGTTTTTTTATTCTTGTAAAAGTTGTCTAATGCAATAAGTGTTTCCACCCAGTTCTCCTTAGGGAAATAAGTTCCTCCATGCAGAGGTTTTCCGTCAGGTAAAACAAACATGTTGAGAGGCCAACCGCCCCGCCCGGTGATTAACTGCACAGCATCCATATAGATTTGATCCACATCAGGGCGCTCTTCTCGGTCAACTTTTATGCATACAAAACGTTGGTTCATTACATCCGCCACCTCTTCATCTTCAAAACTTTCGTGTTCCATTACATGACACCAATGGCAGGCAGAGTAACCAATGCTCACCAGCACCAGCTTATCTTCCCGTTTAGCTTTATCAAAAGCTTCCTCACCCCAAGGAAACCAATTAACGGGGTTGTGGGCGTGTTGCAGCAGGTAAGGGCTGGCAGCATCAATCAGTCGGTTGGTGTATTTATGTTGCATGTTGTAGCAAAGGTAGTTCATGTGAGAGAATTGAGGTTCCCTGTGACACATTTTCAAAGATGGAATGGCTTGGATAGGTCAGCTCCAGTATTTGTCAAAGTTCTGTCAAAAGGCCGTGTACTGACAGATATCATTTTTTTAGCCTGTGCCACTCACCGACCTTTGACCCTCAAAATTTAGAATTACCACATGAAAAAAGTTTTACTTTCTATGATAAGTGCAGTATTCATTACTGCGACTTTTGCCCAAACCACCGATACGGTGTATTGCGGAGCGGGGTTCATTAACCGTGTATTTTATAACATGAACAACGGAACACAAACCCCTGTACTCAACGCAAGCTGGCACCTGGCCTTTACTGTTCGTCCCAGCGCTTTTCCGGGTAACCCCATGGGTGGAACGGTAGTGCGTTACAACGGAGGTTCAGGAATAAAAGTTTACCGTGTGCCCGGAAAAACAGCTGCTGATTTTAATACCACTGTTGATACCACAGGTATGGCTGCAACCTGGAATAACCTGATTGACCCGGATACAAGCTGGGGTGTAGGAGCATTTAATGCCAACAAATCCACCACCAATATCTTCAATTTCGGATGGGGTACTTACAATCAAAACAGCAAAGACGTAGTGGGTGATTCTATTTATGTTTTACGTTTGCAGGTGAACGGTCTTTCTAAAAAATTTACCATTGAGAAATTAGTGTTTGATTCACTCTGGATGATTCGCTGGGCTGATTTAGACGGAAGTAATCCGGATAGTTTAACCATTAACAAAAAACAGTACACCGGTAAAAACTTTGTTTACGTTAACCTGCTTACCAAAACACTTACTGACCATGAGCCATTGAGTGCTACATGGGATTTGTTGTTTAACCGTTACGCTACTTCAGTAACTTTGTTCAACACCACCATCAATGACTATCCTGTGGTAGGTGTGCTTAGTAATAATGGTGTTCAGGTGGCTGAAGCCCGTGGTGTAAACAAAGACAGTGTTTCTAATTTTCCTTACAACAACAGCTACAGCACCAATATTTCTGAAATAGGCTGGGATTGGAAATCTATATTAAGTCAGGCCATTATTGATTCACTGGTATATTTTGTAAAAGCCAAAGACGGTAACATTTATAAAACAGTATTTGTCTATTACGGAGGTAACCCCAACGGTAAGGTGGCCTTTACCAAGTCTAACATGGGAACTACTTCAGTAAAAAACATTAATGCAGCTGCACAATCGTTCAGCGTTTATCCAAACCCTACTTCTGGTATAATCAATTTAGTATTCAACAATACATTGGAAGCACGTGAGCAAAATATTCAGGTAACAGATGTTGCCGGTAAAACAATGTTCACTCAAACTATCGGTACAAGTACAGGTTTAAATAACCATGCGGTTGATTTGAGTAACCTTCCTAAAGGGCTCTATTTCGTTACCATTACTGCTGAAGGAGCTTCAGCACACCAACGTGTACTTGTAAAATAAGCATGCGAGAATCGCTTACAGGAATTAAATTATTATTTATTGGCTGTTTGTTCCCTTTTATTTTAAAGGGGCAAACAGCCATAAGTGTTTATTCAGGGGCTACTAAACAGCCTTTGCCTGATGCGATGGTGTATTATAAGAAACTGGGTACTGCTAAGGAAAATCAGCACCTTGTTTTTACAGATAAACAAGGAAAGGCTGATTTGAAATTGTACGGACCTTCGTTGGTTTATATCAATTTTCCCGGTTATGAAAGTGTGTTGGATACCTTACAGGATACCACAAAAACAAAAGAATATTTTCTGCATGCACTTAACCGCACGTTAGATCAGGTAGTGGTTACGGGGCAGTATGAACAACGCACAGCCGACCAATCTGTTATTCGCATTAAGGTGATAGACAGCAAACGCATAGAGAAGCAAGCGGCTCAAAACATGGCACAATTACTTGCCAATGAACTTAACGTAAAAGTGCAAAATGATGCCTTGTTAGGTACAGGAATTTCATTGCAGGGTGTAGGCGGACAAAACGTAAAAATACTGATTGATGGAGTTCCTGTTTCCGGAAGAATGAACGGGAATGTGGATTTGAATCAGTTGCTTACCTCTAATGTGGAGCGTGTTGAAATTATTGAAGGCCCTATGTCGGTTGTATACGGCACTGATGCTTTGGGCGGGGTGATTAACATTATTATGCGCAAAGAAGTGGATCCGGCTAAAAAATATTCAGTTAACACGTACTATGAAAAGATAGGAAAATACGGGCATTACAATGCTGATGCGAGCGGCTCATGGAAAATAGGTTCCTCCTCTTTGCTGGTTTCCGGTGGCAGATATTTTTTTCAGGGGTTTACACGTGATGAAAGCCAACGTGTAATGCCATGGAAACCCAAAGAGCAAATTTTTGGAGATGCGCAGTTATCGTTTAAAACGGGCAAAGTGAACCACCGTGTTTTTTCGCAATGGTACCGTGAACAATTAATCAGCAGGGGTAACGCGGTAGTTACACCTTACGAAGCCTACGCGTTCGATGATTTTTATATCACTTGGCGCAACACCAATGCCTTGTATAGCGATATCAAATTTAAAAACAATGCTTCTCTGGCATTTATCAATTCATTTGGCTGGTACAGCCGTAAAAGGGAAACGTTTAACCGCAATTTAGTTTCACTGGAAGATACCCGTATAAACAACAATGAACAGCAAGACACCAATCGTTTTCAAAACTGGCTGGCACGTGCTACGTACAGTTCATCACGTCCCTTGGCGAGGTTGGATTTTCAGGCGGGGTATGATGTTAACATTGAACGCGGCACCGGCAAACGTTTGCAAAACAAGGAACAAATGATTCAGGATTATGCGCTGTTTGCTACGGCTGAATATAAACCGCTAACACGAATCAATATTCGTCCGGGTGTTCGATATGCGTTTAATTCCAGATTTGATGTGCCCGTTTTACCCTCATTGAATGTAAAGTATGAGGTGAGTGCAGTAACAGCAATCAGAGCTTCATATGCCCGGGGTTATCGTGCGCCTTCGCTTAAAGAAATGAACATGGAGTTGATTGATGTGAACCATAATGTGGTGGGCAATCCTCAGCTGCAAGCAGAACGGTCAGACAATTTACAACTGGCACTTAACTGGCAGCACCGTACCAACACCAAAGTATACAGGGCAGAGGTGGCCGGATTTTACAACCATATTTTTGATATGATTTCATTGGCGGTTACTGATCTTTCCATTATGCGATACACGTATATCAACGTAGATGAATTCAAATCGCAGGGATGTAATGTGAGCGGAGAAATTCGTTCAGAACGATACACCTTTGCAGCCGGTGCAGGTATTACGGGGCGCAGTAATAAATTTCACCAACAGGCAAGTATGTTACCTTTTGTGTATTCGCCCGAGTTGCGTTGTAATTTTTCTTATACTATACCCACATATAAAACCGACCTTTCCGTATTTTATAAATTTAACGGCAAACAACTGGCTTACGGATTGGATGCCAACTCACAGGTGCAGGAAAATTTTATTCAGAGTTTTCATATGCTGGATGCTAACCTCTCACGCAAAATTTTTAAAGGCAAATGTTACTTGGCCTTAGGTTGTAAAAATATACTGCAGGTAGTGAACCTCAATAGTAATTTAGTTAGTGGTGTACACAGTGTTTCCAGCGGACAATTGCTGATGGGCACGGGACGTTCTTATTTCGCATCGGTTAAATGGTATGTAGGAGGTAAATCATGAGCACATTTCGGGTACTGAGCATATTATCGTTTGCACTTTTTTTAGCTTCTTGTGAGAAAAAAGAAGACCCTTATCAATTGCCTGTTGCGGGGCCATCAAAAGTGATAACCGTAGGGATGACGGAGAACTACAGTCGCCAGGTGTTTTTGAGTTTAGCAACGGGAGATACCACCGGCAGCATGACCTACGGATGGGATTTGGCTTTTGAATGTGGCGACAGTGCACGCATACTTACTAACTCAGGTAAAGATGTGATGGTGTATAATACCGGTGTAACTGATTTTAATGCCATTACCTCCACAGCAGGTGCGCAGTGGGATTGGGACAGAAGCAACGGAGCAGATGACTCTTTGGTAATTGGCAAACACTGGCACAACCACCACATTAGTTTTAAACAAGTGTACTTGATTGATTTAAGTTCGTTGGTTAATACAGGCAGCCGCTATAAAAAAATGATTGTTGAATCAGTAGATGCGGCAGGTTATCATTTGCGTGTGGCGAATGTAAACGGTACTGAAGAGAAACAAATTACAGTGGCTGTACAACCCGATGTAAATTACGTGTACCTTGATCTGGTTAGTGGTACACCAGTTCCTTCAGAACCGCACAAGGCTCTGTGGCACGTGTGGTTTACACGATATAAAACATGGGTAAGTGCACTGGGCACTGTTATCCCGTACAATGTTACAGGTGTATACCTTAATCCCAACCAAGTAACCTGTACCAAGGTGGTAGATGTTCCCTTTGAACAGATTGACCACCATTTTGCACAACAGCAAACCTTACATACCCGAAGAGATGTGGTAGGATATGAATGGAAAGGGTTTGATTTTGATTTTACCAGTGCCAACTATAGAATATACAGTAACTGGACCTATATTTTAAAAGATGCACATGGTTTCTATTATAAAATGCGTTTTCTTGATTTTTACGATGCCAACCGCAAAAAAGGGTATCCTAAAATAGAGTACCAGCAGTTGTAGAACGATGCACACACACGTTGCAAACGCGCGCGAGTTGGGGAAGGTTATTTTAGCTCTAAATTAGAGTCAGAAACTTTGAAGTTTATCTCAAACTTATTTAGGATTTGACCGATATTGTGCTTTGCCCATTGATCAGATTTTGGATGATGAATAATTTCAAAATTATAATTTTCGAAATTGTTCAACGGAATTGGAATTCCAGCATAATCATAAGTGAAATTGTATAAATTTTCTATATGTTTTCTTGAGATGCCAGCATTGTGTTCTATCGATTTAATTTGCCTTTCGTTTTCTTTCATTACAATCCTAAACTCCTTTTCATGTCCAAAACTACTGTCCTTGATAAATGTGGTGTCTGTTAAATTTCCATCTTGCTCTGAGAGTTTTCTTTCACTTTGAAAATCTAAATATTTAACAGGACTGCAAATAATTTCCTTTTGAAATACTCCTGACTCTATTTTCTCTAATAAAAAATTCTCTTTGAAATCAGAGTATTTTATTTTTATAGCAACACTGTTTGGATTACTATATAGGTTCCACATAGCGGCAGATTCACTTAGGTTTTCTCCGACAACCCAACAACTTGCAAAATTAAAGCGTTGAATGATTCTCAATTTATCTTCGTTTTGATTCATTTCCAGTCCAAGAGTATCAACCTCCATGAATTGTCTAATTGTATCAAATGTAGGATGATTGTCAACCCTACGCTTGAAGTGTTTTAGCAGTAGTTGATTTGAGGAGATTCCTTCTCGTCTATCTTCAAACTTATCTAATCTTGTTAAGTACAATGACTTCTTAAAAAGAAAGTACAAAAACTTGTGCAGGTCAAGATATTTCCATAGATACTTGTCTTTAACAAGCTCATCATCATTTATAAAATTAACTTCTAAATATTCCTTTTCCATTAAATTGCTTTATAATTCATAGTGTCAAACCTCCACTAGCGCGCGTTTGCAACGCGTGTGTTTTTTTAACGAAGTTGAGTGTCCCACTCTTCGGCATTAAAACCCAACACAATGCCTTTCTCTGTTTCCACCAGCGGGCGTTTAATCATGGAAGGTTTTTCCATCATCAGGTTAATGGCTGCCAGTTTATTATTGATGGATGTTTTTTCAGCCTCAGTAAGTTTTTTGAAAGTAGTGCCTTTGGTATTGATGAGTTGTGTTACCTCCAGTTTAGTGAGCCACTCATTCAACTTCTCTTTGCTGATGCCGTGTTTTTTATAATCATGAAAAGAGTAATCCATCTCTTGTGCTTCCAACCAGTTGAAAGCCTTTTTCATGGTGTCGCAGTTTTTAATTCCATAGATAATCATGCGTCAAAAATAGGCTTACTTCTAATATCTTTGAAAGAAAAAATGGATTTTGGACGTATTGAAACAGCCCTACTTGCTGACGTAGATTTTACTTTGCCACCGGATACGGCTTTAACTACAGCTGTTTTAAATGCGGCCAAAAAGAGCGAAAAACCACGTGTATACGTAGGTTGTGCCAAGTGGGGACGCCCCGATTGGATAGGCAAAATTTATCCCCCCAAGACCAAATCAGCTGATTTTTTAAAGGCGTATGCACAACAGTTTAATTCCATTGAACTCAACTCTGTGTACTACAATCTGCCCACTCCGCAGGGTATTCGCAAATGGAAGGATACGGTGGGTGATGATTTTTTGTTTTGTCCTAAATTTTCTGAAGTAATTACGCACCGCAAAAGGTTGCAAAACGTAGCGGCTGAACTGAATCAATACCTGAATGCAATTTACGAGTTAGGTAATAACCTGGGGCCTTTGTTTTTAATGCCTGAGCCACGTATGGGCCCCAAATACAAGCCGGTTATTGAACAGTTTATTCAGTCGTTGCCGGATGACATAAGTTTGTTTGTAGAGTATAGGCAGAAAGAATGGTTGCAACCTCAAAATGCAGCAGACTCGTTTGACTATCTAAAGGAGTTAAATACAGGAACCGTAATTACTGATACCTCAGGCAGGAGAGACGCTTTGCACATGAACCTTACCACACCTCAGGCATTTATTCGGATTGTGGGAAATGGCCTTCATACTACAGATTATACCCGCATTGATGCTTGGGTAGAAAGGATAGGTGTTTGGTTAAAAGCAGGTTTAGAGCGTTGTTATTTCTTCATGCACCAGCATGATGAGCGGTATTCTCCTGAATTGTGTAAATACCTGATTGAGCAACTGAATGCCAAACACCAGTTGGGCTTACAGGTGCCGGTATTTTTCAGTGGAGATGATAAGGGCCTGTTTTAGGCCAGAATCCAGTTGAACTTGTACTCGGTAACCGGTGTATTAATGCGCTCAGCAATACGTTTCAGTCTGTCAGGCAATTTGCACAGGTAATCACGGGCTTTTTCACCATTTTCATTCAATCCGGTAATGGCATCAATTTTCCATTCCTCAATAAGTGAAGACAGAATATCTGTATAATCAGTAGCGGTGTAAACGCCTAAACGTTGAGCCGCATCACTGAAATAAGAGAAGGTGTTGAGTTTATCACCCAGTTCGCGAAGGCATTGAGCAGGCATGGCAATTTTTTGTCGCATCATGTCTTCAAAAGCCAACATCATTTCATTGGGGTCTATTTCAAGTATGCGGGATACAAATGACTTATAGGCTTTGGCATGTCGGGCCTCATCAGCGGCTACCAAACCACACAATTTAGAAAGCATGTTATTGCCCTGTTGTTTGGCTAAGCTGGCTACCCTGCGGTGCGAAATATTGGTGGCCATTTCCTGAAAACTGGTATACACAAAGTTTCTGTAAGGATCGGTTGCTGCACCATTGTTAAAACCATCAGCAATTAAATATTGGGTAGAGGCTTCAAACTCACGCATATTAATACGACCGCACAGGTAAAGGTAACGGTTAAGTACGTCTCCGTGGCGGTTTTCTTCAGCGGTCCAGGCACGTAACCATTTCATCCAGCCGTTATTCTCTACCTGATTAAAACCGGTAATGCCGGCAATCCAGCTTTCGTAGGTAGGCAGGGCTTCTTCGGTAATGGTATCCGCTACCAAAACGGCAAGTAAATCATAGGATAAATTCTGTGCCTGTTCCTGTATGGTTTTTAAATCTTCGATAAACGTAGTATCTGAAGTAAGCGGAAGCAGTTCTGAGGCCTGCCAGTTGGTTTCTATGGGCTTCAGGTATTGGTTAGCAGTTTGTTCTATTTCTTTGCCCAGAAATAACATCACTTCTGAGCGCTTTGGAATTTGAGCCTGATACATTGCTGCAAAAGTAACACTATAGACGCACAAAGTCTATTTAATTGAAATGTTTGTATACTTATTTGTTCATTATCAATGATTAAGCTATTTGGTGAGATTAGCCTCTATGCAAAAGAGTTATCAAACAGGTGCTTCCTTTTCCTTCTTCGCTTTCAAATCTGATAAAGCCATTATTTAATTTAGCATATTGGGAGCAAAGCTGCAAGCCCAAGCCACTGCCTGTTTCACCGGATGTGCCCTTGCTGGAAAAAGAATCTTCTTCAGGGTTAAGGAGTTTACGAAGGGTTTCTTCGCTCATACCTGTACCTTCATCTTTAATACATATAGTAACGGTGTTGTTTTCAATGCGGGTATCTAAAGTAATTCTTCCGCCTTTATGACTGAATTTAATAGCATTGGCCAACACATTTCGTAAAATAATATCTAAGTGTGTACGGTCGGCAAATGCAGTTTCGTCTCCGGTTAAGTTATTGATGAAGGAAATATTTTTTTGCCTGGCCATTTCAAATAAGAGTTGCACATTATTCTTTATGGGTTCATTCAGAACTATTTTTTCGGGTTTGGGTGCTGTTCTGCCTTCAATCTGCTCTTTTGACCAAAGGAGCAGGTTGTCCAGCAAAAGGTTAATGGAGCTTACCTGTAAAGATAAGCTGTGCTGCATACTTTTGCTTTCTTCAGCACTTATTACATTTTCTGATTCCAACAACAATACATTGCTCAATGTGGCAATAGGGTTGCGTAAATCATGAGAGATAATCGAGAACATTTTATTGTTCATCTCATTTAATGCGTGCAGCTGGGTGGCCTGTTTTCTTATTTCATTATTTTGAGCTGAAGTTACCTCAAGGTATTTTCTTGATTTTTCTCTACTTCGGTAAAGCATAAAAATGAACGCCAATGCCAGAATACCTGCCAAACTAAACGCATAATTAAAATTGCGGTTTAAGTTGGCACGTTGCTTTTCAAACTCCCGCTCTTTCATCAACGATTTTATAGTTTCTTCCTTTTTGTTTAACTCATAATCAAATCCAATTTCCTGAATTTTTTTCAAATCGTTTTCATTGTCGAGTGAGTCTTCAAATGCTTTGGCAATTTTAAGGTAGTGCAGAGCAGATTTAAAATCACCGGTTTTTTCCAACGACTGGTACAAGAAGTTAGCCGATGCCATTTTCGTCATTTTGTCGGGGTGTTGCAGGGAGATGTTGTATCCTTTTTTTAGTAAAGCTATGCCCTCGGCTGTTTTGCCTGTATGTACCAGACTGAAACCAATGCCACTGTAGCAGCTTGCTGCAAGCAACATGTCTCCGGCCGGGAGACAAATTGCCAATGATTTGCGGTAATAGTCAATAGATTTGTCATACTCCTGAAGAATGCGGCTGATCTCACCCAGATTAGATAGTGAAACGGATACATTTTGCATCATTCCTATCTTTTCAGCTAAAGCCAGACCTTTCTCAAAGTATTCTTTTGACTTTGTGTACTCTTTCGTTTCGTAGTATATGGCTCCTAAATCAAGATAGTCCAGCACCATCCCGTATTCATTGTTCAGCTTTTTATTCACTTCTAATGCCTTATTGTGGTATTCAAAGGCTTTGTCATACTTTTGAATTCTGAAATAAGAATTGCCAATATTGCTGTTGCTGTTAGCAATTCCTCGCTGGTCGTTTAACTCCTCTCTTATTTTAAGTCCTTTCAGTTGGTTGCTTAGTGCTTTTTCATAATCACCCAAAGTGAGGTAAGTGTTACCTAAATTACTGTATGAAGAACCAACGCCCGACATATCCTTTACCAGCTTTCTGATAGCTAAACTTTTCTCATAGTAAGCAATGGTTTTATGCAACTGCCCCATTTCAGCATATACAACTCCCATGTTGTTGTATATGGCACCTTTCATTTTAGTCAGGTTGTCTTCTTCGGCAATTTTTAATGCTCTCCGGTATAGCGCCAAAGCGATATCATTATTTGTAAGGTTGTAGTTGGCAATGCCTTGTAGTTTGAGGCATTCAGCCATTCCTTTTCGGTATTTTAGATTTTCTGCTAAACTATATCCCTGTTGAGCAAGCAAAAGCATGCTATCAATATTAATATATTGAAATTGCAGGGAAACATCTGATAGTAAATTGACTTTGATGGTATCGCTTTGCCTGTAGTTTTTCAGTACATGCATCAGGCTGTCAGGATACTGAGCAGCTCCTGTTGAAGTGTAAAGAAATAAAAGAATCATCAACCGGAAACCAGTTGAATGGAGCAGTTTCATATTTTAGTTTAATGTTTGCAAGATATATAAAAGAAGGATAAAAAAATCTCTATGCAAATTGTCTCGGTTACATGAATAAGTCGGGAATATTTAACTTTGCCCCATGGGTACAAACCGAAAACCAATCAGCCCGTGGATGGGCAGAACGCAAGTGCTTTTGGGGGAACAAAAGCTGGAGAAATTAGTTAACTCACACGTGCTTGTTGTTGGACTTGGCGGAGTTGGAGGCATTGCAGCCGAAATGATAGCCCGCACCGGAGTAGGGAAAATGACCATTGTGGATGCTGATACGGTAGATCCTACTAACCGCAACAGGCAAATTCCGGCATTACACAGTACGGAAGGAAAAATAAAGGCTGAAGTGCTGGCTGAACGTTTGTTGGATATTAATCCTGAGCTTGAACTTACTGTAATTCCCGAGTACCTGAAAGATACTCGTACGGATGAAATTCTGAACGGAACTAAGTTTGATTATGCTTTAGATTGTATTGATACGCTGGCACCCAAAGTTTTTTTTATTAAAGCTTGTATGGATAGAAACATTCCATTGGTGAGTTCCATGGGAGCAGGTTCAAAAGTTGATCCTACACAAATTCAGGTAGTGGATATTTCAGAAACACACAGCTGTAAACTGGCGCGTTACGTAAGGAAATATCTGCATAAATTGGGTGTACGTTCAGGGTTTAAAGCAGTATTCTCAGCTGAACAAAAAATGGAGGAAGCACAGGTGGTGCTTACCGAAGGAAAGAATAAAAAATCATTTGTGGGTACCATCAGTTATATGCCGGCAGTATTCGGTTGCACGGTGGCTTCTGTTGCCATTCGCGATTTGTATAACCGATAGTTACTGTTTTACCCTTTCCAGAATGGCATTCTGGTAGTTCATTATTTCAAAATCTTTTACTACAGGAATTTTGTCTTTTCCTCCGCTGCTACCGTTGGGCATAGCATTGGTGCTAATGATGGTGAAGTCAATTTTGTTTTTCTCAAAACGATATACTGCCGTAAGCAACTGGCCCTCAACAATAAACTGGCTGATGAGCGTGCTGCCGAAAAGGTAATCGTTTATTCTGATACTGTTGTGTTCATCGGTAATAAAGTGCCCGGCATTAACAGTGTCTTTGATTAATGTGTAATTGCGTACATCTTCTTTTTCTCCCTGCTTGTAAATAATTATAAATGAATAATTGTTGGGGGTTGATGTTTTTTCCAATACAATGTTCATCTCTACCGTGCTTACAGTACCCTCTTTAGTAAATATGCTCAGGTTGCCTTTCCAACGGCCGGTCCAGGCTTCAGGAAAGAACATACTTTGTGCATTGGCCGAAACTATGCCTGAGAGTAAAAAAATGAATAGAATGTGTTTTTTCATAAAAATTAAAATATGCTAATGGAGTATGATGTTTCAAAATGGTGGTAGGGAGACAAATATAGAATACCTTCTTTGTTTATCAAATCACCTGTGTGTGTGTTGTTGTCGGCCAGTCCATGCCAGGGCTCAATACACAAAAAATTACTTCCCGGTTTTTTCCAAATACCAAGGTAGGGGAAGTTATTAAAAGTCATACCCACACTATGCGCATTATTTCTTTTGCTTTTTAGTGTTACCTGTGAAGAATTGATGTGTTTTAGTACTATGGCATCTTTGAGAAAAAGGTCGTCATGCAGTTCAATCGTATGGCTGTGCTGAAATACTTTTTCTGTTTGGCCG
The DNA here is from genome assembly GCA_018058135.1 of Bacteroidia bacterium. Taxonomy (GTDB): domain Bacteria; phylum Bacteroidota; class Bacteroidia; order UKL13-3; family UKL13-3; genus JAGPCK01. Next base: position 34,288 of record JAGPCK010000013.1, read on the forward strand.
TTAAATATTCCTTCGTTTAATAAACAGCGTTCAGTAGTTTCAGCCTCGCTAAACTCGAGGTAAAAATCGGTTAAATACTCATGGTTATGGAAGGGACAGAAAAAGCCGGGATGTGCACCTATGGAGAAATACATTTCTTCGTTGCCAATGTTATGAACTCTCCAGCTGCAGGTGATGGTGTGTTGATGTAAGGTATAGATAATTTCCAACCTGAACCGGAAAGGGTATACCGTTAATGTTTCTTCATTAAAATCGGTAGAGTAGTGCAGTTGATTGGGTGATTGTTCAATTAGTGTAAATTCCATATCGCGCGCAAACCCGTGCTGCCCCACAGTATACTCTTTGCCCTTATGTGTGTAACGGTTGTTTTTCAATTTTCCTACAAATGGAAAAAGAACAGGTGCCTTGCGATTCCAGTATGTAGCATCACCCTGCCATAAACATTCTCTGTTTTGCACGGTTGAGAATATGCTTTGCAACTCGGCACCTTTATCAGCTACCGTTATTTCCAACCACTCATTTTTCAGCCGATGAATACGCATTTTTTTTCTTGTATTCTGATAACAGCAAATTAAGCACAACTCCGCCAATAATCAGTGTCATTCCCAATAAACTCATGGTCGAAAATTTTTCGTCAAACAACAGGTAGCCTATCGCTAAAGCATAGAGTGTACCCAGGTAGGTAAGTATAGAAACATTGGCAACCCTTTCCAGTTGATAGGCCTTGGTCATAAAGTACTGGCCGAACTGTGTGAAAATTCCGGTGGCAATCAACAATAACCAATCGGTTATGTTGGGAGCAGTCCAGTGGGTGAGGCTATACGGAGTAACGAAAGGTAATGTAACCAGCGGGAAATAAAATACAATTACCAAGGCATGGTCTGATTGGTTCACCTTGCGTATACAGGAGTAAGCGAACCCCGACATTAATGCAGAGAATACACCTAAACCCAACATCACCTGACTGATTCTTTCGTCAAAACCTTTTACTAAAAATACTCCGCTAAGGGAGACTAATGTAAATATCCAGTTGCGCAGTTTTAGTTCATCATCCAGCATAAAGTGAGCAATGATGAGGGTAAAAACAGGAGATAAATACTGAATAGTAACTGCACTGGCTAAGGGCATGTGTTGTACGGTGATCACGTAGCAGAACAAACCCGCAAAACCAGCCACTCCTCTCAACACTAACCAGCCTTTGTTATTTCCCCAGAGATTGAGATTTTGTTTTTTGATGAGATAAAACGTGATGCAGAAAGTAACAACAGAACGGATAAAAATAATCTGATGAGCAGGAATGTGGTTGAGGTACTTGATGCACAAATTCATGCCGGCATAATACACCGTTGCCTGAATCATGTACTGTACGCCTTTGCTCAATTGCATCGGCTCGCAAGATACTATTCTAAAAGCAAAAAGCCCCGTTGAGCGGGGCTTTTTGCTTTTCCTGATGAAGTTGTTTATCGTAGTGTGATGGTTCTTGTGCGATCTTTGTAAGTAATTTTAGCTATGCGGTCGCAGTTTTCACCACCCATCGGGTCAAAGTCAAGTTCCATAGCATTGCCCGATGAGTTGGTTACGGTTGTTTTCCCGCTCACAATGCGTGGGCAACCTATTTTTTTCTTCAACGGGGTAAGGGTGCTAACTGTAAAGTTATTTCCTTTTCTGCTTACACCATTGGAATTGCCACGCATCAGATACACATCATCAAAAGGGTTTATAGTGCCTTCTCCTTCAACACGCTCTAGCTCTCCCACAGTTGACCATGTTACGGTACCTTCAGGGGTAATGGCGCTTCCACCGGTTACGGTATAGGAATACTTGAAGTTGCCACTGGCATTGCCCAGGTTGGTGATGGTGCGTGTGCCGGTGTATTGAATGTCGTTTACAAAATAGTTCTGCAAGGTGATGATAGCTTGAGAACCCTGTGTGCGGTAAGCTCCTGTAAATTCGCAGCGTATTTTACCTCTGCGGTAGTTGCCGTCATTGCACAAACAGGCATTGTTGTTAGCCGTATTGGCTGAATCGTAAAAAGTTATTTCTAGTATTTTGGGGCTACCGGTCATATTGGTGAATACCTGAGCACAACCGGGTAAAATGGAAACATTGGCTTTGCCAAAACCTTTATCATCCGCCTGGTTATCTGTCCAATCATTCACATTGGAAAATTCACCTTCCATCAACGCTTGGTCCTCTGCGGCCTCAAAAATTTCTTCGAGTTCTTCTTTGTCTCTGTTGCAAGAGGTAACCAGAATACTTCCGGAAATTAACAGGCCTCCCGCCAATAGCATAATGTATTTTTTCATATAAGGATGTGTTTTAATTTTACGTAAGAGTGAGTCAAATATAATTGGTTTAATGCGCAGAGAAAATTTATGCAATATTTATATTCTTCACAATAATTTCGCACGACTGTATAATTTCTTCTTCAGAAATAATAAGCGGGGGAGCAATGCGCATTTTGTGAGAGGCAAACAGGAACCAGTCCGTGATGATTCCGTCAGCGATGCAACGGTCAATTATTCTTTTGTTTTGTTCAAAGCTTCCCAAATCAAGGGCTAGCATCAAACCCTTGCCTGAAATGGATTGGATGGACGGATGGTGCAGGTGTTTTCTGAACAAGGCTTCTTTTGAGGCAACCTGTTGTATCAGGTTGGAGCTTTGTAATATTTTGAGCGTGGCCATGGCCGCGGCACAGCTAACCGGATGGCCGCCAAACGTAGTAATGTGCCCCAGAATAGGATTGAATGAGAAGGCTTGCATCATGTGGTGCGGGGCAATCAAAGCCCCCATGGGCATTCCACCTGCCATACCTTTGGCCAACAGCACCATGTCGGGTACTACGTTGTACTGATGGAAAGCAAACAAACTGCCCGTTCGTCCAAAACCTGTTTGTATTTCATCAAAAATCAGTAAGGTGCCTGTTTCATCGCAACGTTTCCGGAGCTCGAGAAGGTAGGTTTGCTCAGCAGGTAAATATCCCGCCTCTCCCTGAACGGGTTCTATAAAAACAGCTGCAGTGCGCGAAGTTATTTTTGCCAGGTCATCAGTCGTATTGAAATGAATAAAATTGATATCCGGTAGGAGGGGACGGTAAGCATTGGAAAAATAGCTGTCGCTGTTAAGACTCAACGGGCCTTGTGAACTACCGTGGTAAGCATTGTAACAAGCTACCAGTTCGGTTCTTCCTGTATAACGTTTGGCCAGCTTCATTGCCGCATCGGTTGCCTCAGCACCGGAGTTAACAAAATAACAGGAGTTAAGTGTTGGGTGCAAAGCATCAGTCAAGGCTTTTGCAAAAAGTGTTTGCGGGGCCTGAATGTATTCCCCGTAAACCATCAAGTGCATGTATTTGTCCAGTTGCTCCTGTATGGCTTTAAGTACCTCCGGGTGTCTGTGTCCCACATTGCTCACTCCGATACCAGAAATCAAGTCAAGGTATGACTTACCATTGGTATCGAACAAATGCACCCCTTCAGCCCGCTCAATTTCTAACATTAGAGGAGCATCGGTGGTTTGAGCCAGGTGTTGAAGAAATAGTTGCCTGTGCGTAATCATTTTGGCAAAGCTACTCAGCATTTTGTTGTTATTACAATCGCTTTTGCGTTTTTTTGAATGGAATGCCACTAAAAACCTTGCTTAATAAACGTATTCAGGATATCCATTTCAGGGATGTATTAAAAGGCGGTATCCTCTTTATACTCTTCAGGAGCTTATCGGTTCCGGCCGGTTTTGCTTTTACCTGGTGGGTGTCGCGTTACTACGGTGCCGATGTGTTAGGAGTTTGCACGGTGTTGTTTTCCATTTGGGGATTGGTGGAAGTTGCGGTGAACAGTAGCCTCAAACAATACATGGTGCGAAATCTGGCTAAGTTGTACCAACAACAAAATATCAGTTTGTATAATTCATCGGTTTTGCGTGTACTGCGTTTAGGTGTTGTGTTAGCCTCTGTCTTGTCCTTATTGCTGATGGTATTTTCTGACCGGGTGGCTGAGTCGTTTTTCGACAGTTCGTATGCTTCGGTAATATTTTATACAGCACCGGTATTGTTAGTGCTTAGTGTTTCCAGTATTTTGCAGGAAAACCTTCGTTTACGGGAAAAACTAAAGGCATTTAATTTTCTTTCTCTGGCCTCTCATGGTTTATTTGCCCTACTGGTGCTTATTGTTCTGCATTATACTTTCTCGTCATTGCTCAATCCATTATGGGCACATTTGTCAGCAGTTGTGTTTACGTTTATTCTCTCTGTACTTTTTTCTGTGGCATATTGGGATAAGGTGGATGCTATACAGGAGGATGAGCTTCCGGAAAGTTATTCTTCCATGCTTAAAATCATTGCGCCCTTGTTTGTTTCCGCTGCCGCGGCCAATGTGAGCCACCAGATTCCTTTGTTTTTTCTTAGCTATTTTCATGATGAAAAATTGGCAGGCGTGTATGCGGTATTGTTTACTGTATCAAGGTTGGTGTCTATGCCCCTGCAGGTAATTAATTACAACATTGCCCCCAAATTTGTAGAGTTGTTGCACCGGAATAAAAAGGAGGAACTTCAAAGTTTGCTGAACAAAAACTCCCGCATGCTTACACTGGTATCAGCATTCATTTTTATAGTGATACTTATTTTTCCTGCCAGAATTTTATCGCTGATGGGTAGTGTTTACGGAGACTATTCATTGGAGTTACTGGTATTGTGCTCAGCACAACTGGTTAATGTATGGGCGGGTTCAGTTAATATACTAATGGTTACCTCGGGGAATGAGAAAGCACTTTCCCGTTTTAATGCCACTATGCTGCTTGCTGGCACTATTAGCGGATTAATCTTTATTTCAAAATATGCTTTGTTTGCCAGTATAGTTATACGAGCTGTGATGATGGCTGTTACCAATATAGGTTTAGGTATTTACCTGTACCGAACATTGCACCTGCGCACCTGGTGGACAATAAAAAAGGGGACCTAATCCCCCTTTAACCTAATTCCACTGACCTTACCTTCCCGGTGCGGGTGCAACGGGTCGAGCGCCTCTTCTTTCACGAATTCTTTTTAACAATTCCTTTTTGAAATCTTCTTCGGCACGGTAGAGTAAGAGTACTTTGGTAGCCGGAATAACTTTTTTTAACTCCACTTGGTATTTTTTAGCCAGGGCCAATTGCGCTTCTTTGAAGGCAATCAGCTCATTCAGCTTTTTATCCGCTTCCTCTTCGGTGATGGATTCTGTTGTTTCCTCATCATTCATGCGGTGTTTTTTCCGCAACTCCTTCATCTCGTTTTCCAGTTTGGTGTAAACGGGCCAGAATAATTTTGCTTCCTCGGGCGTTAGTTGCAAACGTTCTGAAATGTAAGCAATGCGTAAGGCTTCTACGCGTTCTTTTTTAGGTGCCTGAGCCATAATTGCTCCCGTCCACATGATGGGCAAAATGCTCATCAAAACTTTCATCATTTTCATATATCATCCTCCATTAATTCTGATTCATCTAGATGTTCCAGCAGGTATTGTTCAATGGCATCACTGCTATCCTGATTGCCGCTGATGTTTTCTGCAGTTGGTTTGGTTTCAGTATATGCTTCAGCCAGTAATTCAATCCCGGCATTTTTTAGCAGGTAGGTGGTTATTTCATCTTCGCTCAACTGTTCCATACTCACCTGTGTGGAGGTGCTTTGATTGCCTGAGCGCAAGTAAAGAAGTGCAACTCCGGATATTACCACCACCGCTGCGGCATACTTTATAATGTTCAGGTAAACGATGCGTCCTTTTTGTTTGGCTGAACTTGTTCGGGCCATTATTTTTTCAGGCAGTTCAGCAAAATAATTTTGAGGTATGGCGTGAGGTGCAGCATCTTTAATCAGGTGCATGGAATCCGGTACTTCTTCCCGCAGTGTATTATTTATCCGGCAAAGTATGCTTTCGGAAAGCTCATCAAAATAACCATCGGGCACCGTAAAGGGTGATTCCTTGGACCATTGAGGTTGCTGCTTATCCGGGTTGGTGGTATTCATTTGAGTATTAGAGTAAAAGATGTTGATTTGGTTTAACTTTTTTGTACAAAACTTTCAATCTTTTTTACAGCATGGTGATAAGAGGCTTTTAATGCACCCACCGAAGTTCCTGTTATTTCGGCCATTTCATCGTAGGTGAGCTCATCAAAATATTTCATATTGAACACTGCACGTTGCTTATCCGGTAGGGTAAGTATGGCCAATTGTAATTTACGCTGTATTTCATTGCCACTGAAACCATCACCGTGCGTTATTTTTGAACTCAGTTCATTGGCTGCATCATCAATGGAGCTGTAAAGAGAAGCTTTCTTTTTGTTGAGAAAGGCCAATGCCTCATTAGTGGCCACCCGAAACAACCAGGTAAATAACTTGGCCTCTTCCCTGAAATTTTCCAGATTCTCCCAGGCCTTAATAAAGGTGTTTTGGGTTACATCATCTGCATCATCATGGTCAATCACCATTCTGCGTGCGTGCCAGTATACCTTTTGCTGGTACTTCTTTATGATAGCTTCAAATGCCGCTGCCCGACTCTTTTCCTTTCGGAAAGCCTCGAGCAATTCTTTGTCGCTGGCAGTTGCTGCTATCGCATTCATTGGGTTGTTGGATACATTATAATGCCGTTGGTTTAACGAAGATCTTTATTTTTTTCTTTACCTCACATGGCAAAAAAAAAGCCTCCATAAAGGAGGCCTTTTCTATAAGGTAATGTGCTGAAATTAGTTCACACAAATTTTACCTGTTTTAATTACTGCTCCGTTGTTAGATTTAATTTCATAGAAATAGAATCCACGCTTGTAGTCAGCAACGTTAACGTCTAATTTGTTTTCAGAGAACATGGTTTCTTCCACTTTTTTACCGCTCAGGTCAAACATGCTTATTACTTTTTGCTCATCGTTGTTGATTTCAATGTGCAATACATCTTTTACAGGGTTAGGATAAACCTTTGTTTCGTTGGCAGCAAGGTCGTTGATACCTACAGCCCAACCGTGTTGGTTCAACCATGGAATTGTTTTAGACTTTTGGTTGTTGGCCAAAGTAGTTGATCCTTCAAAATTAAGATTAGGTCTGTTCAATGCATGAGCGATGAAAACTATGTTCACGTTGGTTGATACTAAAAAGTTTATAGAGATATTGATACTAACGCTAACGTGCATAGTGTCACCTGATGCAATTGTTCTAGGTACTGATTTTAATGCAAAAGAATTAGGATTGCTGGCACTAGGGAAACCAACTATTTTGGAGCTGCCAACAGTCATAATGAATTGATACCAGATAGAATCACCTACTGTAATGGAATCTGTTCCGTTGTTTTTAAGTACAGCGGTAAGAGTCATAGGTGTGCCGGAAGTCGAGCTTAAAAGGCTGTCTGGAGAAATGAGAGCTTCTGTTGACAAGTCAACTGTTCTTGTTTGGGCAAAGGTAAATGTGGCCAATGCCATTGAAAATGAAAGTAGTAATGCTTTTTTCATGTGCTGATTTTTTAATTGTATTTTAACAAATGTAATTCAATGTTACTACAAATGAAAGCACCCCTTCACAATTTATTCATGAAATGGATGTGAATAATTCAGAAATCAGGCCAGTAAGTCCAGTAACTCGTCAATGTCAAGCGACTTCACAAACGATTCCTCTGTTTCAATGAGGTTTTCGGCCAGTTGTAGTTTGCGTTGTTGCAGCTTAAGTATTTTCTCTTCTACGGTATTGCGGGTAATGAACTTATAGGTAAACACATTGCGGGTTTGCCCTATGCGGTAGCTGCGGTCCTCAGCCTGTTTCTCCACAGCAGGGTTCCACCAGGGGTCAAGCAGAAATACATAGTCGGCTGAGACCAGATTTAGTCCCAAACCACCGGCTTTTAAAGAGATAATAAATACCTTGATGTCTTCCCGCTGGTTAAAACGGTCCACTTGCTCTGCCCTTTCCTTTTGCGGCATTTGTCCGTGCAGGTAAGCGAAGGCTATGTTTTTTTCTTCGAGCCAGGTTTTGTACAACTCCAGTTGTTTCACAAACTGTGAAAAAACCAGCAGTTTATGTCCTTCAGCCATGGCGGTTTCTATACGTTCTGTTACTTCCTCAAATTTCCCTGATCCATGTGAGTACTCCGGGTCAATCAGTTTAGGGTGATTGGCCAGTTGCCTTAATTTGGTGAGTCCCTGTATGATGGTAAGTTTTGACTTTCCCAATCCCTGTTCTTTAATTACCTGCAGCAACTCATTGCGGTATTGCGATTTTATGGTTTCGTATTCCGACTCCTGCTCTTCGGTCATATCGCAATGAATAATCTGCTCAATCTTGGACGGAAGGTCTTTGGCTACCTGTGTTTTTGTTCTGCGCAGTACAAAAGGATTAATGAGCGTTTTAAGTATCTTTAATTTTTTCTCGTCAGCCTGCTTCTCAATTGGAATGGTGTAGTTTTCCATAAAGCTCTGGTAATCGCCCAACAGTCCCGGGTTAATGAATGACATTTGTGACCACAACTCGGTTACGGAATTTTCTACCGGTGTACCGGTAAGTACAATTTTGTGTGCTGATTTCAGGCTCTTCACGGCTTTTGCTGCCTGAGAGTGCGGGTTTTTGATGTTCTGACTTTCATCCAGAATGATGTAGTGGAAATAGTAGTTGCGCATCATGTCCTGGTCTGAGCGCACCGTACCATACGTGGTTAATATCACATCAAAGTACCTGAACTGAGCGGCATCTTTGGTTCGGCCCACACCGGTATGAATAAGTATTTTTAATTCGGGGGCAAATTTAGCCGCCTCATTAAACCAGTTGTAGATTAAAGAGGTAGGCACCACAATTAAGGAGGTGGTGTGTTTTCTTACTTCAGCTTCCTCAGGTTCTTTCGTTATTTTTAACTCTTCAGAGGCGTTACCTGCTGAAGTAGCATGTTGCGAGGCCATGCTGTCAAACAAAGAAATTTGAGCAGGCTGTTTTCCATCTCCCGCAATGTTTTCATTTTCTGAATTGATAACAGTCAGGTTGGTGCCGGAGTGCTCCTTCTCGTATTGCAGCAGTGCCAGTGTCTGGATGGTTTTACCTAAACCCATGTCATCTGCCAGGCAACCACCCAGTTTGTTTTCACGTAAAAACGACAGCCAGTTGTAACCCGCCCGCTGGTAAGGGCGAAGCTCACCTTTAAACATAACAGGCAAATCAAAATCTTCGATGGTTTGGTGGTCGCGCAGGTTGCTCAGTTTCTCGCTCAGTTTTAAACTTACTCCGTTACAATTGCTTAACTCAGTAATGAGGCCAAGGTGATAATTTTTTAAGCGTATGTTTTCTCCCGGTTCTGCATTGTCGAAAATGCTGTTGAAAGTACTGAACCATTCATCAGGAATTACGGCCATTTCACCATTGGGCAACAGAAACTCCCTTTTGCCACGCAAAATGTGTTCTTTGAGGGATAAAAAGGAGAATTCAAACTCACCAAAACGCACTACTGCGTTTACATCAAACCAGTCGTTAAATTCTTTTACGTCAATTTTTATTTCGCGCGTACCCAGAAAATACTTCTGTCTTTCTTCTTCCTGTATTATCTTAAATCCTGATACCTCTATGTGTTCTTTGTGTAAGATAATCCAGTCGATAAATTCATATTTATTTACGGTTTCAAAAGCAGATAGGGTTTTATCATCACGCAATTTTATCTCTTTGTTTTTTAGGCGGAAAACGGAGCCCTCGGACAGCTCCAGACCAAGTGATTCCAGAAAATCTTTTTTGCTGTCTTCCCATTGCACCGACCTGCGTATGCGCTTAAAGGTATACTGGTCACCATCCTTTTCCAGCGTTACAGAAACTTTGTGTGAGTTGTGGTACAGGAACAGGTGATTGCCGTATTCAAAACACAGTTGCAGTTGGACTGTATCTTCCCAAAGGCGCACAATTTTAAGCACGGGAACGGCCTCTCTTTTTTCAGTCACTATGTCAAATCCCTGCGCATACACATCGTACTTCTCAACCAGCGGAATCACAAATTTGCGGTAGTAATTTTCTTCAGCTGATTTGGGTACATGAATGAACCGTTTATTGAAAAAAGGTACCAGTTTTTTGCCGTCAATGTTTTTCTGAAAATCATACACCATCTCGTCAACCAACAACCAAGCAGGTTGATTGCAGATTAAACGGGCATTTTTAAACATGAACTCAAATCGTTCATCTTTATACTTGAGTGTAGGGAAATAACGTGTACCTTCTTCATCTCTTCTGAAATGAAAAAGTGCCGAACATTTTTCTTCGGCTATTTTCAGTTCAACGGAGCAGGGATTATTGTCGTTACCGGTTTTGAAAAGTTTTTTAGTGCGCAACAATTCCAATGCACCTGCCAATCGCTTTTCTATAAACGGACGGATAAAATTTGCAAACAATTCAGGATCGCAGTATTTCTCAAAAAACTGAGATGGCTTTATGGGTTTGTTGTGTTTATCTACGTAAAACTTTTTAGCAATGTAATTTTGCTCTAGTTCGTCCAGCAGCTTTAGAATTTTAAAATCGGTTTCATCCATTTGTTCTCTGAAGTAGTCAGAGGTTTTTGTGAAGATGCGCTGGTGGGTGAGCGTGAGTTGCCCTTTAGAGTTTACCTGTACTACATGCGGCTCTATTATCAGCCCGAGATGCTGGTGCTCGGCTAAGGTATAAATGAGTTCAAAAGGTTGTGTATTGACAACTTTCACTGCTTGTTTGCTGATAAATGAATTGGTAAAGGTAGGGCTATTCGCCCATGTGAGGCAATACCTTTAAAGTGATGTGGGAAAAATGTCAGTAGTTTACATCGCCACTGAAAACCAGTGTGGCGGGCCCTATGAGCCAGATGTTGGTAAAGCTGTTGTTGGCAGTTGAGTAGGTAAAGGCTACTTTCAGTTTTCCTCCGGGAGTAATAACGGATGTTTCGTGTGCTCCGTTGGACAGTTCATTTGTGATAAAAGCATTGGCAATGGCCACAGCAGTTACACCGGTTCCGCAAGATAGTGTTTCGTCTTCCACTCCGCGTTCGTAAGTGCGTACAAAAATTCCGTCTTCCTGTTGTTCTATAAAGTTTACGTTAATGCCTTTGGCAGCAAAACGCTCATTGTACCTTACGGCTTTGGCCGGCTCTATGATGTTAAGTTCTTTCAGTTGTTTTGCGGTGCATACGTAATGAGGTGAGCCGGTATTCAGAATATAGTGATTGTTGCCTTTTTCTACCTCCGTTACATCCTGCATTTTCAGGCGAACTACTTCGGGTTCTATCACTGCCTCGTGAGGTCCGTCAATGGCTATAAAGGAGCACTTGTTTTTAACAATACCTAAATATTCTGCAAAGCGGGCCAAGCATCTTCCGCCATTACCGCACATGCTGCTTTCGCCTCCATCGCTGTTGTAGTACACCATTTTGAAATCGTAACCGGGAGCATTTCGCAGCAGCATCAACCCATCGGCACCTATACCAAATCTGCGGTCGCACAAACGTGCCACCAATGCGGTGTCGGTTAACGGAAATTGCTCTTCCCTGTCATCAATGATCACAAAGTCGTTTCCTGTTCCCTGGTATTTGTAAAATTTCACGTTAATGGTTCAGCAGTTTTTTTACTAATCCGGCTTCCATGGGTTTGTAAGTATGGAAGTTCCCGTCTTTTTCGATGTAAAAATATTGCTTTCCGTACTGCAAATACAAGTCTTCTTCAATAGAAATTAATTGCAGGGTAGCCTGAGGCAAACCATAGAGTTGTATTTTTTTACCGGTGTAGCGGTAACCTTTGTAGTTAATGGGCGATTGCCAAAACTCAATCTGCACATGCCGGTTGCCGTTTTGCGCCAACGAATCAACAGCAGCAGAGTCGTTTGCAGCAATCAAAGATGATCTGGCGAAAAGCACAGTATCGGCCAGCAGTTCGTCTTCTTTTACGGTAATGTAATCTTCTCCTCCGGCATTTTCTTCCTGCGCATTTCGACTAAAATAGTTTTCGGCTGAAATTTCTTCTCCGCCAATTTCTGCTGTTGCGTTTTCGGTACCTGCTTTATCAGCTCGGCCGAATTCTCTTTTCAGTTGCTCCTCTCCACCGTGGCGAATGGCATAAAAAGGCAATTTTATCAGGGAATCTACTTTGTTGATTACACGAGGAAATTTGTAAGCAGGGATATAATTTTCGGTTACGAAATAAACCGTACTCAAAATAAGCAAGGTGGTAAGTAAAAATGGTAACAGCCCGAAAAAGAAGCTTTTCTTTTCCCTTACATCGCGGGTGTGTTCATCTATGTACTGCAGCAACTCCTGTTTTCTGGATTCTCGAATACCCTCAACCAGGGCCGCATAAAAGTCGAACTGGGTTTTGAGCTTAGGCTCCACCTCCAAACGGTCTTCTAACTCCACCCGTTCTTTTCGGGTAAGTTTACCATCCAGGTACCGCTCAATGGTCTCAAAATCGTCAGTTATTCTTTCAGACATACCGCTATAAAGACAGATTGAATTTTAAAAACGTTGTGTGCAGGTGAAATAAAAATGCATATTTACTTAACATTCAGTAGTTCAGATAGTTTTAAAAGTATGCGGGACTTTTCCATACGCATTTCCTCAGGCCCGGTAAGTCCCAGCAATGAAGCTATTTCTTTGGCCGAGTATCCGTCAAAGTAAAAAAAGTACAGCAACTTGCGTTCCCCATCACTTAATTGTTTGAGTGCGGCAATCAGCTCGCTGTGCTGAATAAGCGGTTGTTCTGTAGGTGTTTCGCTGCCGGCCTTTTTAGCTTTTTTCTTTTTGCGTTTGTTCCAACGGTTTTGAGCCACGGCAATTACATAGAATTTTAGCGAAAGGTCAGGTGTGGTTTTGTTGCGTATTACGTGTTGCCAGCTGGTAAGCAGCGCCTCTGCCATATTTTCTTCCACATCGCTCAGGCGCCCTTTGTTGCGCAGAATGTACTTTTTTACCGGAGCATACGTAAGGTTGTACAAAATAGTCAAGGCCTCTTCATTGCCCGTTTTAATGAGCTGAACCAGGGTTTTATCATTGATGTACCTGAAGCCAAGCATGAGTAAATACTAAATTGGTTGGGGAGACGTTGTTTTCTGTGTTCAAAAATAGAACAAAGCAGCGGAAACTTATGACAAGTTTTCCAAGTTTGTAATTGGAACAAAAATTGATATTCACACAACACAAAAAAATAAATTAGAGATATGAAAAAAATTGCAGGATTTATTTTAGTCGCATGTCTGGGCGGTTTAGCAGCCGTGGGCATCAGTAAATTTTTTGAAAAAGACAACGCTTCCAGGTTTGAAGCTATGCAAATGGCGCGTTACGCCAGCCTTACTGAAGGTGGGGTAGTAGCTATGGGCCCCGATTTTACAGCGGTATCAGAACTGGCCACCCCAACGGTAGTACACGTGATTACAACGGTAGATATGGCAGCCAACGGTGGCGGACAAGAAGGTTTTGACCCGTTTGATTTTTTCCGCGAGCACGGTTTCCAAATGCCGCAACAAGGGCCACAGGTAGGCTCGGGTTCGGGTGTGGTAATATCGGCTGACGGGTACATCATTACCAACAACCACGTGATTGACGGAGCTTCAAAAATTGAAGTAGTGCTCAACGATAAACGTAAATACAATGCCACACTGGTGGGCACTGATCCCAATACTGATATTGCTTTGCTTAAAGTAGATGAATCGAACCTGCCTTTTGCGGTGTTCGGTAATTCTGATGACGTGAAAGTAGGGCAGTGGGTGCTGGCCGTGGGGAATCCGTTTAATCTTACTTCTACCGTTACTGCTGGAATAGTAAGTGCCAAAGGACGTAACCTCAATTTAATCAATGACGGTCGCAGCAACGAAGGACGCTACGCCATTGAATCGTTTATTCAAACCGATGCTGCCGTAAATCCCGGCAACAGCGGTGGTGCACTGCTGGCTACTGACGGAAAACTGGTGGGCATTAACACTGCCATTGCCAGCCGTACAGGCTCCTTTGCAGGATACTCTTTTGCGGTGCCTTCCAACATTGCTAAAAAAGTGATTACCGATATCATGAAATTCGGTTCGGTACAACGCGGTTTCTTAGGTGTAGAAATTCGTGATGTAAATGCTGAACTGGCCGAAGAGAAAAAACTTGATCAAGTTAAAGGAGTATACATTGCCGGTGTGAGCCCCGATGGTGCAGCTGACGAAGCGGGTATTAAAGAAGGTGATGTGGTATTAAAAATTGATGAGGCGGTGGTAAATTCCTCTGCTGAGTTGCAGGAACAAATAAGCCGAAAGCACCCGGGCGATAAAGTAAAAGTTACTGTAAGCTCTAAAGGCAAAGAAAAGGTATTGGACGTGGTACTTAAAAACCGCGAGGGCAAAGCCAAAATTGATACGGAAATGAAAGCGGATAAAAACTCAGCTTTAAATGCCGAGTTTGAAACCCTGAGCCGTGACGACCGCATGCGCTTAAAAATAAACAACGGGGTAAAAGTGAAAAGTATTTCTTCGAAAAGCATTTTGCGCAAAGCAGGAGTGGAAGAAGGATACGTGCTCACACACATTGATAAAAAGCCGGTTTACACTACAGCTGATGTTAAAAAATTACTGGAGGGCAAAAAGGGTGGAGTGCTCTTGGAAGGTATTAACCCCGATGGCTCCAAAGGAATTTACGGAATAGGTTTGGAATAATTTTCAGTTCTGTGTTTACATGAAAAAGGCCCGCATCAGCGAGCCTTTTTCATGTAAATTAAAACCTGATTAATCAATAGTAACGTGTCCCCAGTTCTCCCCTTTTTTAATGCGGTTGAGCTGGGTATGAGTAATGCCGAATTGTTTGGCAATATTTTTTAGTTTGCGTGTATCTGTAAGCAACAGTTGTTTAATCAACCTCACGGTTTCTATACTTAGTTTGGAATTGGTAATAACTCCTCTGCGTACATTTGGTCCGGTAAACTGGTGGCGCTCTTTTTCTTCTTTGGTGGCCCAGCGTAAATTATCAATGTGATTGTTTTGTTTATCGTAGTCTAAGTGAATCACGTATTTGTACCGTTCATCAGGTTTAGCTAGAAAAGCCTCAGCTACCAGCCGGTGAAAATAGCGGGTACAACTTTTACCGTTGTCCAGGCGGGTAATAAATGCCTTGTATCCCTGCACCACTGAGCCTTGCAGAATGATACCTTCGGGGTGGTATTTAAAACTGCGCAATCTTCCCTGATTTGATACTTCATACGGATCCGACAAACCATCAATGTGAAGGCGCTTCCAAATTTCGTTCTGTTGATTTTCCTGCATATAGGTAGAGTTATGCAGTTATAAAAAACGGAGCCGACTAAATGTTTGTTGAACTTATGTTAGTGTGCTGATAATTAGGAGTAAATATTAATTTAGGTGGAATCATGAAGCAGGTATGGGAAATCCTGAGTTGCAACTTAGCGAAGCATTCTCATGATAAAAGCGAATAAACTTGTATAACAGGATTTACTCAGTTTGTATTTGTTACAGATGGCCAAAGACCCTGAGGACAATCTTCCGAGCGCCAATAGGCTTTCTTTTTAATGGAACAACCGCAACGCCAATCCCTGCACCTTGAATTTTCAGGATTGTATGCCTCACAGGCAGGTGTGTTGCTGTTTCCCATGCAGGTGTTTAACCTAACGAGGTATTGTTCTTCTGTTAACCGTTCCAGCCCATCTGCTGTATGTTTAATTACAGCAGTTGAAAAATTGGAAATTCTTTTCATAAGTGGGGGATCAATTTTTTTCATAATTTTTACACATTAAACACAACGAATCGGAAACGTAACGATGGATGTTCACCAGCTCGTTCGTCCTTACCACAAAGCATTCCGCAAACCAAAACACTTCTTGCTTTTTTACGGCAAACAAAGTTTGGCTTGCGGAAGTGCAGAGTCCCGTTACTCAAGAAAGTTGTAATTATCCTGATGAAACAGAAAAGGCAGTTGGTTGATCTTAGGTTTGTTGGTAGCTGTTGTCATCGCAGCTGCTTGATGCCGGCATTACGATGTTGAAATATTCCAAACAAAGCACAATAATCACATTTAAGCCATTGTCTTCGCTTTCAAAGCCACAGTCTTCCTGTCCTGTTCTCAGGTCTCCGTTGCTGTCGGTAAAGGATACAGACCATCTGTCTTTGTTGGTTGTGCTGGTGTCTACAATTCCTCCTGTAGCAGTGGCGTTAATGCCCATTGAACTTTGGTAAATGGTGCTGTTAGGCCAATCAGTAGTGGCGTGCATTACTGTTACATTCGTAATAACACCTCCGGTGTTATTCTGAACTGAAAATGTTCCGGTGTATTCTGACATAAAGTTTGTTGTTTTTCCTACTCATAAGGCTTTTCGGTATTCTCCCCCATTTTAAATCCCTGTTGGGCAGGTCGTTTATTTAAGTGGGTTCTGCTCCACTTTTTTTGAAAGTTTAATAACACAGTGTTTAGTTTCAATAGCTACAATTTTGTAAATCCGATTTTACAGCTACAATGATGGACCAAACTCCATGTTGAAAAATCACTGAAAACATTGAAAAGGGAAAATCACTGAAACAAGGTTCACACAAATGGTGCAGAACCTACGATGATGTACAAGCCTTACCGCAATTGCTGCGATACCGGACGATGTAAAGCAAAAGAGCAGTTTGATGCTTTAACCAGATGCGTTAAAGAGTTGTCTGAATAATTTTGAGAGGAGATAAACAAGAGAAGTATAGCGCCTAAAGAATGTGATTAAATTCTGTGTTTTATAAGCATGAGGTAACTCAGCGATAAAATATCGCTGAGTTACAGAATTGAGTTTAAGAGAATTTATTTTGTTATAAAAAATTTGTGTACCTCATCCCGGTTATCAAAATTGACGTGGAGATAATATAACCCCGATGCGTATTCAGGATTCAGGTCTATACGGTATTCTCCGTTTTGTTCTTTGAGCGATGTAGTAGTGAATGTTTCCATCACTTTACCTTGCACATCAATCAGCCGGATGTCATGGAATTTGTTAAGCGGATTGCCTGATTTTACAATCAGAAACGTGCTAGCCGGATTGGGATACACTGTAAATGCAGCTACCCTAAAGTGGTTGGGAACTGACGTAACCGTATTTGCATTTTTGAGTTTCACTTGAGAGGTATACACAATATCTCCTGTATTATCATTGTTGGCATTTGCAGCAACACCCGCTGCATAAAATGTGATGTCTTGTGTTGCCGTATCGGGTGCTTTCCATTTGAACGACCACTTTTTTTGTTGGCTGGCATCAATACCGGCCCTGCGGTGTGCCATAAAATCATTCCGGTTAAAGAAGTCGTTGGATGTGGCGCTCAAAAAACTTCCCACATGTTCAAGGGGTTTACCCATTCGGGTGGTTAAGGCAAACCCGAATCTGTTTCGTAAACTGTGCGATACCACAACATGTACATCGTACACTTTGCCGGGTATATATACCCCGTTACTGCTGTCAATGCTTATCTGTATAGACCCTTTGGTATCACTGTTTACGGGAACGCCCGAATGGCAACCTGAACAATCGCCTTCACCGGGTGCTCCGGTCATATTAAATGCTCCGTCTGATAACGAAAAAATACTTGTGCCAACAAACAAAAACACACACAGTGCCGAAAACTTAACTAACTTTTTCATACTTGATATTTTTATACAAAAATGAGTTATATGGGGCAGTGTTGCATAGCACAATTCTTACTTATTGTGGTACTTTTTGCGCATATGTTGCCTGAACAGTTGCGGGGTAGTTTTTTCGTGCCGTTTAAAAAACCTGCCAAAATATGCGGGGTCGTCAAAACTCAGGCTGAATGAAATTTCTTTAACACTTAAATCGGTATTCATTAATAATCTTTTGCCTTCTATGAGTACCCTGTTGTTAATGTGTTCTATGGGCGTTAAACCGGTGTTTTTTTTGATAAACTGAGTTAGTGTTTTTGAGGTGAGGTTTAATTTCGCGGCATATTCGCTCACACTTCGCCATTCTAAAAAGTAATCCTCTACTAATTTTCGGAATGTTTTTACCCGGTTATGAACAACTTGTTTTTGTTCACTCACCACTTCCGTTACTGAAAGCAACCGTTCAGCATCTATGAGCAATATACTTAAATAGGCGCGTATCAACTCTTCCCTTAAAACACCGTTACCATTGTACTCGTGCAGTATTTCTTTTACCGACTGCAGTATTTTTTGAATACTTAGCTTGTTGCATTTTATAACAGGTGTTTGCCGGTATTGGTTGTACAAATTAATCTGGTGCAAAAAATCCTGTCGCTTCACTAAACCAAAAAATTCTTCAGGGAACGTGATTACATATCCTGTACATGCAGCATTTCGCTGTACGATATGTACCATGCCGGGTGAAATAAAATGCAGGGAGTTGGCTACTATAGGGTAGTTTACAAAATCAATCATGTGGCTTCCGCCACCCTTGGTAAAAATAAAAATTTCATAGTAGGTATGCCTGTGGGGCTTTTTCCCTTTGCCCTTCATCATATCATTGTACTCGCTAAGTACTGATATGTCAAAAGCAAAATCCTTTCGGGTAAAGCTGTGCAGTGGAATGTTCTGTGTTTTATTTGTGCTCACACGTTATCTTTTTTGCCGCTGTTAATTAATCAGTAACACGCATCCGAACAAAAGCATCCGGATAATTGGCGTAATACAAATGAAGATTTTTTCCTCCGGTAAGTTCTTGGCCGCTGGCCAATTCGTAGGGCAATGTTAGTCCTGAATCATTGTCCTTTAGTTGATGTGGCCCCCATACCTGTATGCGGGTTTGCAACTGTAAGGTATACTCCGGTGTTTGCCACTCTGGTAACAAAGCACTGTGTAACCCATGCAGCACATGCAACACATTACCTTTGGCCTGCAAAGCCGTTTCCTTATTTAACTGAGCCACTAAACCCAACGGGTGCGCAACGGCATTTTCTTCGTCTCCTTCTTTGTTGCAGGCACTCTGCATTCTGAACATGGGCATATTCACCAAAACAGCTTCTACCTCTATTTGTTCAGGAATCATTATGCCAGCGGGTGCCAGTTGAGGTACCATGTTTAAGGTAATGGCTACCTGTGGCTCGCGCTTTAAGGTAACCTGCATGGTTTCAGAAATACAGGCATGTAAGGGTAATTGCTTATCCCATTGCCAGGTGGCCGCATCTGCCTGAACAATATCCTGAACAAAATTTTGATAGCCCAAGGTATCAACTAATTTTTTAACGGAATCAAGCGAACTTTGGTGAATATCAAGGAAAGTGATTTTTAGCTGGTGTGATTCAAAAAAGGACAACAACGGGAGCAGCAGCAAAGCATAAGGACCGGTACCGGCATACACTACCTGCAAAGGCCTTTCTTCAATAACCGATAACTGGTGTTGCAGCCCGGCCAACACACCTCTTAAAAATACCTGTGTTCGTTTAATATCAATGGAACAAAATGCTGCCATACCCGGTGAGATGGCCACTCCTGAACTCAGGTCGGTGTTCTGTTTTTTTGAAAGCGTTTCAAAAGGACTGATACCCGTAAGCTCAGTTAACAGAACCTGCAACTCTTCTATATGCCCTTTCAGGTTACCTGGGGAGTCATCTTCCTGAAGAATGCGCAGGGTAAGTTCATGCAGCTTTGATACCGTTTTGTTTTCCATGTGTGTCTCTGTTCAAGATTCAAGTTTAGAAATTATCGTACTCAAATCATAATGAAAGTTTATTCTATCAGGGGCAGCAGCTCTTGACCGGTTTTTGATTCGCAAAAAAAATCCTGCACCGGTAACAGTGCAGGATTGTATAAACAACAGTACGCTTACTCTTTTATTTCTTTCAACTCTTTTTGCTCAATGGATGAGGTATAGGCGTAGTAAAAGAAAACGGGCAGGTAGGCAAAAACCAATACTAAAAATCCGGAAAGCGTAATGACGTTGGCACCCGGGAAGTGCAATCCTTTAAACATACTGCCAACCGAAATAAGCAGTGCCGTTAAACTGCCGGCATAAAACCGTAATGAATCCATGCGTTTGGTGGGTTGTTTGTTCACCATTCTGTTGGCAATAATAATCATGCAGGCGATAAACAAAAAGGCATAACCCACAAAGCTCACAGCAATGGCACCCGGCCAATGCAAAATGCGAATTACAAAACCAATGGCAATAAAAGTGGCGGCCAAAAAGCCGTTTAAATACATCATCTTTTTCATTTGAATTTGCTTATTAAAGTTTAACATAAAAAATACCTCGTTTTCAATTTCTACCAAACCATTCGGACTGATGGAATTCCAGGCCCTGTGGTAGGCCTCCTCGAAAGAGATGCCTTTATCCATCTCAGCTTCTACCACGCAACAGTAATGGTCCAGCATATCGGCTATCAATTGCGGGTTGCTTAAGCCCGATTGCCTGATGCGCTTTTCAATAACCAGCACATGTGTTTTGTTAAATACCTCCATAACTCAATGTTTTACCGGGGTTAATAATGAGGTGAACGGTTTGCAAAAAACTGATCAGTTCTTTTGATGCCTGCACCGACTCCTGTTTGCCTTTTTTGGTGAGTGTGTAATATTTGCGCCACCTGCCGCCCACTTCCAGTTGCTCGCTTTCTAATAATCCATCGGCTTCCAGCTTGTGCAGGGCAGGGTATAAGGAGCCCTCTTTAATTAATATTTTACCTGCGCTAAGTTCTTTTATGTGCTGGGTTATTTCGTACCCGTACATTTTTTTATGCTCCGTAAGCAGGTTTAATATAATGGGCCCCAGGGTGCCTTTCAATAATTCTTTTTGTGTAAACGACATATTTAGATTTATAATGCATCACAAATCTATGTATATGTTTTGAGAAAAACAAATCGAGAAAAAATTATTAGTAATTTTTTTTAAGGGTGCTTTATTGAGCTTGTGTTTGCTTAGTGTATTTGTAGCTGCAAGCTACATAAAAAGAGAAGCGTAGGTGCAACCTACGCTTAGTTGGGAGTAATTTTCTTTTCGATAAAAGATTTTAAGGCACCAAATTCAGCATCACTTACCTCGCTTTTATTTATTGCAATTGGTGTTTCATTTGTGTCTTTCATAACAAGAAAAAGGGAGTCATATTTTATATAATAGTGTGAAAATGCTTCCCAGTTAAGTTTAAGCGTCATTTGATCATCCTGGTAAATAATGTATTCATCGGTAAGTTCCCAGGCAAAAGGAAAATTACTTGATTGATATTTTTCCGAAAGTTTGTTTATTTTTTCTCTTTATTGGCTTGTGTTAAAAAATTAATTGTCACCATTAATCCAAATAAACTAATGGAAAGAAAGATAAATCCCGTTTGGTTACCGTTTTTTATTAAGATGATGGCAACAAATAAAAAGGCAATAGAAGCAGCAAGGAAAATGTAATGATTGACAACTTTATCCTTCCAAATCCTGTCCCATCTTTCCAGGTTTTCGGCTTTAAAAATTTCCGGATTATGTTTTGATTCAATTCTCATAAGTATTTTACATTTAACCCGATAGGTGAGTAAATTATTCCCAATATACACCCTCATTGATGTTTTTATGCATCTGCTCAATAATTTTCATGTGTTTCTTGATGGGTTTGAAATCTAACAGGTGCGGGTTGGAACTTACATAATCATAACCTATAGCCGATGAAATAAATTCAATTGGTTGACCTACAGGAAACGTCTTGGTTAAGGTGTTAAACTCGTATACCAAAGGCTCATGTTCTTTATTTATAGTGCTCGATTTTCTCCTCACTTCATATGATTGGTGGCAGCACTCTAAATGAGCGCTGTAAAGTTTTACAAAAATTAGTGTAAGGTATTTTTCGAATACTTTAGGTTGTGTTCTTTTGACAAATCTTAATGCTTGATAAACACTATCGGGAGTATCAGGTAATGTAGCTACTCCTGAATTAGGAGTTCTTGAAGGGTTATAGTTAACTGCAAACTCAATAAAAATATGCAGATTTTTTAAAGAATCAAGCTCTGATTGTTTACTTTTAAAGTTGTTGGTATCTGAGAGATGTGATGTTGACGCAGGAGAAGTTATAATGCTGTCTTTTGAAGAATTCATCTCGGGGGGATGAGTTGTTTGCCCACAAGATAAAAGCAGAAGAGGTAATATGTAAAGTGCTTGCTTCAAAGCGGCTTATTTACTGTAAAAGTAGTTATAAAAAATCGCAAAAGAATGCTCTTGTTTAAGGTTAGGAAATATCCTGAGTTACAAACTCAGGATAGCGGGGGCACCTGTAATTAAAATTGTTTTATTCATTTCTTATGATTTTAAAATTATGGTGCAAAATTCACAAGAAACATTAGTTGTCAGATAATACAAATTCAGGTTGTTTGTATTCTTTTTACGGATTGTCGGTCTAAGCTTACTGCTAACGTTTTCGGGCTTGGCGAAGGTGGCGATTTTCACCACAAATGTTGATGCGGAGAACCAAACTTTGATTAACCACAAATGTATCTGCGGAGCACTGAACCGCCACTTTTGCCAAACCCGTGTTAGCGGTTCGTTGTTCTTCTTTTTCAGTCATTTACAAACGTTAGTATATGTTTTTGAATTTCCTTTCGTTGCTCGTCATTAGCATTGTCGTCCATTTCATTATGGGTTGTATTTGCCAATTTTACTATTTTCATTTTATACTTTTTAGTTTCCTTTTCTGTCGGTAAAACACCTTCGTCTGCTGGTTGGTCGCTTGAACGTAGCGTATAAACTTTAAGCTTTTTTGATTTTGGCAATGCCATTCTTCTGTTGTCCAACGTGATTATTTTTCCAACTATGTTCGGGTATTTCTGTGGAAAAAGAGCAGTCATATCTCCACCGTTGGAATGACCAATAAGTGTTATGTGTTTAAAGTCCAAATCAGGATTTGTTCTTTTAAGTTCGTTGATAACGAATAAAATATTGTCTGCACCACGTTCCCAAAATGGTCGTCTTACGATTTGTGGATTTCCTGTCAATGGCAATAAACTGTCAGTTGCAAGTTCGTGTTGAATGCTTACAACGAAATATTCTTTTGTTGCTAAAAATTCTGTCAGATATGAATACGCCAAATAATCACCACCTTTATTTTGTCCATAGCCGTGACTGAAAATGACAATTTTTTGTTTTCCAGAAACTTTTGAGGTTGGTTTATAAATTGCAATAGGAATTTCTCGTTGTCTGTTTGAGTCAAACAATATTAAAGTATCAAGTTTAAAGGTTGACTTTATAGTTTCTTGTGGTGGGGTGTTTGTGTAATAGTCCCAAGTTTCTTTTGCGATGTCAGCAATTATTTCTTCTCCATCTTTAAAATTTTCGGTTGTATTATTCACAAAAATTGAAATAACGAAATGATTTCCATTTGGGAGTTTCACAATTCCAATATCATTTATGGCTCCTGTCATTCCAGCATCGTTTGTAAATGAACTCCCTGTTCTATGAGCAACTTCTGTTTTTGTTGGTAATTTTCCTTTAATTCTATTTTGACCTACTAAAGTAGACACCATTGTTTCGTATAGGAATTTTGAGGATTTCTTTGTCAATAGTTTATTTTTAAGTAAATCTTTTAAAAGTTGATTTGAAAAATTGGGGGTTGTTGTGTTTAAAAACTGTGCATCCCAATTTTGGTGCATTCCTTCTTCATCATTCTTAATAATGAAATCAGAATTGCCAACAAAATTTTCAATTGCCTTTACTCCTCCAACAAGTCTAATTAATATATCACAAAGATTATTATCACTATAGATTATCATCCATTCCAAGGCTTCTTTAATCGTAATGGAAAGGTTTCCTTCTGGATATTTTTTTTGAAATGGGCTCCAAGTATTTTCCAGAAGTTCATTTTTTTTAATAAAAAGATTCTGTTTTAAGGAAAGCTCGCCTTTGTCAACTTTATTTAAAACAGTTAAGGCAATGTGAAACTTAAAAACACTTATCATAGGATAGTGTTTATTACCGTTAAAGCTCAAAGTGTCACCATTTTCTAAATTCAAAATTGAAAGGCCTATATCAGCTTTTTTTGTTGAAATAATTTGTTCAATTTTTTCACGAAGTTCAGATTGCCCCAAAATTTGGTTGTAAAAAAATGTTGTAAAAATTAATAAAAATAATTTCATCATAAAATTAAAGTAGTTTGTTTATTTCAATTTTTCTCGGTTTGTTGTTTTTTCATCCGTTTAATTCTGTAATTGTCACGACTTTATTCTGTTGGTAATTTTCTGTTAAATTATATATTCGTCCTAATTTTTGGCAAGCCGTTATAAAACTTATGAATGAACACAGTTCTGAAATTTCTTGTTCTGTAAATTCCTCTCTTAATATGTCAAAATGCTTATCATTTATTGATTTATGGTCAATTGCAAAAAATTGAGCAAATGCAGTTGCGGAACTTATTCTTTTTTCAGTTAAGTCGAAATTTGGTTTTCCTGCTTTTACCATACAATATTCGCATTCATTTTCAAATGCAATTGTTCTTCTAACTTGTTCCAAAAGATATTTGTCAAGTTTTGTTTCTGAAAATAATGCAACTTCTAAATCAATCCATTTATCTAAAACAATTTTATTGTGTCCAATAAGTTTTTCAAATGGTGAATTGCCATATTCTGAAAGTTTAATTCTTGTCATTATTATTTTTAAAATTTTATTGTTCGATTATTTAGTAATTTTCTCATTAAGTTTTTTTGACGGTTGCTGTTTTACAATGACCGCTAAC
>JAGPCK010000097.1 GCA_018058135.1 Bacteroidia bacterium
TAATTCCTTCTGCAGCAGGGCTCCAATTGCCTTGTGAGTCATATACATAATTGGCACCCCTAAGTCCTGAAATTCTGAAAAGATTACCGTTCATTGTTCCTACGAAGAATGTGTTGCCTGAACGAGTGTATTCACCTGTAAGTGAAGCACCCGAAATGGTAGCAATACGGAACCAATCAGGTGTTTTGTTGAAGTTAAGCGCTTCGGTAGTCATCCAAACTGTTCCCACACCACACATAAACATCATGGAGTTTTTAATGGTATCATTAATGGTAGGATCTAATACGCTTTCCCACAGGAAATAAGGGGTATTAAAACTTCCGACAAATGCACCCGGGGCAGAGATTCTGGTATCAAAATACTCATTCCAGCTTTGACCTCTGTTTAAAGATCTTTCAAATCCGCCAATGTTTGCAGCAAAGAAAGATTCAGGGTACATACGTGAGATTTCACAATGGAATCCGTCTCCCCCAAATATCTTAACACCACTTTGACTAACTGTTCCGGGAGTTGCATTTCTAACTCCATCAATTAAGATAGTGTTGTTGTCTTGTGTTCCGCCAATAATTTCACCTTTCAGGTTAGCAGAAACAGAGTAAAACTGTGTAACGTTATAGTTTTTGTTAATGGTAGTGAAATTTTTTCCTTTATTAGTTGACCTGAATACACCACCATCATTTGTAATGTACATCGTGTAAGGAGTGGTTTTAGTATCAAAAGTTATGGTGTGGTTATCTGCATGAACATAAAAAGGATTAGTAGAACCATCGTTATATTCTGAAGAAAGTGAAGAAACCTGTTTCCAGTTTCCAAGGTTGTTCCATTCCCAAACAGCTAAACCCGCAGCAAACACACGGTCTTTATTTTCAGGGTCAACTGCAATCACGTTATTCCAAAATCCTTGGTTCGCCAGAATGCTGTTTTCAGGGCTGCTGAATGCAATTTGAGTCCAATTATCTCCTTTATTAACAGAGCGCCATACACCAAGTAGTGATTCATCATTGCTTTTTGAGGCCATTACATAAACGTAGTTAGGGTCTTGAGGTGAGATACCTATAGACACTCTGCTTGAACTTGTTGCTCCGGTAATTTGTTTCCACTGCCATGAACCTGGATCTCCGTTTTGGGTAGATCGGAAAACACGACTTGTTGTGGCCGCAAAAATTGTCCCGTCAGAAGCAACTTTTATTTCTGTACAGGCTGCATTTCCGCTGAAAGCGTTAGTTGTTGTCCAGGTTGTTCCACCGTTATCTGAATAGTAAACACTTTGCATGTTTCCGGCAAAAATTCGATTGCCTTCTTTGTTTACAGCCAATGCACTTACATTTCTCCAGATGGAAGTAGAGCCTGTTGGGTTGGTTGAACTCAGTTTGTTCCAGGTTAATCCGGCATCAGTTGATTTCCAGATGCCACTTCCTAAAAATCCGGGTGCACCATTTTGGTTAGCATTAGCTCCGGCTTCGGTTGGGGTAAAAACACCCTCTCCGGTTCCTATGTATATGGCACCGGTATTATCCTGACAAATACTTACCACAGGTAAATTATCTTGATTGGAAGGTGTAACCTTTTCCCAGGAAGTTCCACTTGTTGTTGATTTCCATAAACCACCGCCTACTCCTCCGGCATATAAGATGGAATTATTGTCTTTGTCAATCAAAAACGCACGGGTTCTGCCGCCTACATTATTGGGTCCTGCCTCTGTCCAAGAAATATTGCCCGCATTGGATTTATAAAGAGCGGCTTGTTTGTCGGCTTGAGCAATAGCACTGTATACATCTTCAGGGTTTATTTGTCCCGTAAATTGGTTAGCTTTAATGTTATTCATGAAAGCAATCCCTCTTACATCTTCATGTTCTCCTTTGCTCTCTTTATCAAATTCACTAATTTGAAGAGAAGAGGAACGCATTTGGTATGAATCGGCCCTGTTACTCATCATTACTATAGCAGACGTGGCTGTAGCCAATGCTATGCTAAATAATGTTAAATGTTTCTTTTTCATTTTGAAGATTTTTATTTCTTATAAAACATGTTTCTCTGCGTGGTAGGAAGACCGAACCAATGCACCGGATTCAACATATTTGAATCCTTTTTGCAATCCGGCCTCTTTATATTTTTCAAATACATCCGGGTGAATAAACTCTTCAATGTTCAGATGCATTTTGGTTGGTTGAAGATATTGCCCCAGGGTAAGTACATCACATTTATGGTTAACCAAGTCATCCATTGCTTCCATTACTTCAGCTTCAGTTTCCCCTAATCCAAGCATAATACCCGATTTTGTTCTGAGTCCGAATTCGCTGGTTCGTTTTATCTGCTCCAGACTTCGTTCATATTTGGCCTGAGGCCTTACTTTGCGATATAATCTTTTTACAGTTTCCATATTGTGAGAAACAACTTCAGGCCTTTCCTCTAAAACCAGATAAAGTAACTCCCATTTAGCTAGAAAGTCAGGAATCAGGGTCTCAATGGTTGTATCAGGGTTCAACTTTTTTACTTCCCTGATGGTATCGGCCCAAACTTTTGCTCCTTTGTCCTTTAGTTCATCTCTGTTAACAGATGTGAGTACACAATGTTTAATGCCCATTAACTTTACGGCTT
This sequence comes from Bacteroidia bacterium, assembly GCA_018058135.1. Lineage (GTDB taxonomy): Bacteria > Bacteroidota > Bacteroidia > UKL13-3 > UKL13-3 > JAGPCK01. The sequence continues at coordinate 2,599 of JAGPCK010000097.1, forward strand.
CGGCTACTCGTTGGGGTTCGTCAAGGTCATATTCGTTAGGTCTTCCGGTGGCAACCGCACAAAAAGAACAAGATCGCGTACACACATTGCCCAATATCATAAATGTAGCAGTTCCCTCTCCCCAACACTCTCCCATATTAGGACAATTGCCGCTTTCACAAATGGTATGCAACTTATATTGGTCAACCAACTGACGAACTTTACGGTAATTTTCACCCGTAGGCAACTTCACCTTTAACCAAGAGGGTTTTTTTACCCTTGGGGTTGCTTTTTCGTCTATTACATTTAACTCTAACACGTATTCAAATAAAAATAAAAGTTAATTCAATTCAAAATCTGCTTAGTTACCATCTTGTTCCCCAGTTAAATCCCAGGTAAACAGATAGAAAATAAGGTTTATTTTTAGAAAAAGCCATTATGGGAATCTCTTCAGGGTAAACATCCAGAACTGCTCCCGCCTCAATACACTTAATTTCGTCTTCTTCAGCTCCCCACTCAAAGGTGAATGCAGTTTTGGCAAAGCCTCCGGGGCGTAGTTTCATTTCGTCAATTCCTTTAAAAAAATTTGTTCGGCCAAAAATTCTGCTTTGGTCCATATGTTTCTCAGGATCATATTTCTCTACGGCAAAAGACCCTGTTGACTGGTCGTTATCCCGATAATAAATCTCCAAATAAACCGGTTTTAAGAGCATGGCTGAGAACCCACCGTAATAATTGAAATTTACCACTACTGCTTTTTGAAACATGCGTTTAGAAAGTGCAGTTTTTCTTCCTGCCCCTAATCTTAACGCAAAGGTTTGATTAAGTTGGCCAAAAACATAAGGCTTCGAGTTATTAAAAGCAGGGTTTACAATGCGTACTTCTTTTTCATGTTTTACACGGGCAAAGTCGAACATAATTTCTGATGCCTTATCTTCACCTTTATCGTGAAACCCATAACGCATGGATGCACTCCAGCCACTACTACTGATATTTCCACCACCTAAAAAATACTTTTTATACAAAAGTACAGGCTTGAGCAATGGGTCGTTTTGAGAAAACCCTTTGATTGTCAACAGGCAGAATACTATTAATATGCTCTTTTTTACACTCATGAAAACTTTTGTAAGTTAGTATCAATAATATATATTTACAAGAAATTGTTTTAGAATGAATACAGCTGAAATTCAATACTTAGGTGAGCTTCGAACTAGTTCTGTCCATATTTTATCAGGTGAAAAAGTGGTAACAGATGCACCTCCTGATAATCAAGGGAAAGGAGCTTTTTTTTCTCCAACAGATTTGGTCGCTTCGGCTTTAGGTAGTTGCATGCTTACAATTATGGGCATTGCAGCTAGAACACATCAAATCCATATTGATAACACACGTGTAGAGGTGAGGAAAATTATGGCATCAGACCCCAGAAGAGTTGCTGAAATTCAACTTGATTTTTACCTGCCTGAAATTAAATACACCGAAAAGCAAAAGGGAATATTGGAAAATGCAGCATTGCACTGCCCGGTTGCGAAAAGCCTACACGCTGATTTGAAACAAACCGTAAGCTTTAATTATTTTCAATAGTTTTTAACATCTCTTCTACATCAATGCCTAAGTGCGACTGATGGTAGATGCATTGTCCTTTGTGAAATAAAATAGCTTGAGGAGACTCGTGCTCAATGGAAGATAAAGATGACAATAAAAAAGAAGAAGGTCTGTTGGTTAAAACGTCAATGTACACTGCCAGTACGCCATGCGGGCTGAGTTGTGGCCATAATTTTTCCAAACGATTTTTTGCAGTATTGCTTATTGAGCAACGCGTGCTGTGTTTAAAAAACAAGACCGGATGTCTGTCAGACATCTCTATTAAAGGTTGTATTTCTGCCTCAGTTTGTATTATTTGCCACTCCATTAAAACTTAACCAACGAGTGGATAGGTTTCAATGAGAAAGATGGACACTTTTGTCTGTGACAGGCAGAAGTACCAATCAATAATGCTCCGAGGAAGAAAAAAAGTAATAACTTTTTCATGTTAAAATTTAGGTTTGTTGCCAATGATATTTATTTCTAACCTTAACCATTGAAACTGGTGCAAATTAACAAAAAAAATATTGATATTTTCAAGGGGGATGAGTTTAAGCGCTTTGTTATTGAAAATGTGCAAAAGGATAGTTTTGCTCTTTCCTTGTCTGCTAAAATGTCTTCTAACACGCTCCAGCAGCAGTTTATGCAACAGTTGCACCTGTATCAAAAAGCAGCAGACAAACTCCCGGCTTTTGTTGAAAAGTTTTGTTTATTTACCTTGAAATCATACGAACAATGCAGCTCTCAGGCTAC
>JAGPCK010000098.1 GCA_018058135.1 Bacteroidia bacterium
GCGAAATACTCACTCAATGCTTTTTCTTCTTGAGGTGTAAGACCGGTTTGTCCTCCAATGAAGTCAACATCCAATTCAGTGTTTTTCTTTTTCACTATTGCAATATAGCAAAAAAATGTTGTTACCTGCTGGCTTTCTTTCTGTCAAAGGATTAACCAATACTATTGCATTTTTTGTTGTCGTTTAGCTCTTTAAAATGTATCTGTCTTTTGCGTGTCCACCTTCAAAATAGCCCGTCTTTGTATTCGGGCAATAAATAATTGTCTCAAATAAAAATCCCACCGTTAATGAAAGTTTTTCTTCAAGTTTGCAATTGTAAGGTTCGTCATTCAAATAGTCAAGAAGTGAAAAGCACTCTTCTTTTGTCCCGAAGGATTTCATTTTTAAGTATATTTTGTCTGCGTATTGTTGGTTAGGTTCTATTTCTACTAATTTCCTTTTGTCAAATGGGGTTGATGAATGAAATTCAGTTTTAATTTTCCACCAGTTCTTTTTATTTTGAAGAAATTGAAGAATTCTGTCTTGCTTCTCCTTTGTCACAAAGTCTTTGACGAAATCTATAAAAATTTGTTCTATATTTTCCTTCTCCTTAGTTTCCATAAGCACTAGTCCATTTATTTTCGTCAACGGTTTGAAAGCATGTAAAAATACTTGACCGAAGTTAGCACAAAAGCTACCCCCATCCGAATAAAAATTCAATTGATTTGAAAAAAAATCTCAAAATATGAAGTTCTCGAAAATTACTTAAGTACTTGAAAACCAAAAATATTATCCGTGTACAAACGGATAAACTCGTTTATAACCGCGTACTATACGGCTTGGTTTTGGTGGCCACCTCACCTTTGTGATGTCGTTTCCACGATGCTGTGTTCAGATTGTTTTGTTCGTTAAGGCGCCATCGAGACAAAGAGTGTGAAGGCAGGAAAGAAAAAATAATTTTAAAACCATTTAATTTAAAAAGTCATGAACAACTTACGTAACAGTGTACGCCTTATCGGCCGCTTGGGCCAAAACCCTGATGTGAAAAAATTAAGCAGCGGAAAATCGCTGGCCAAATGTTCCATCGCCACGTCTGAATCTTACCGCAATGATGCCGGTGAAAAAGTAGAAGAAACCCAGTGGCACAACATTATTGCCTGGGGCAAACAAGCCGAGATTATCGAGAAGTATGTAAAAAAAGGAAACGAGGTTGCTATTGAAGGCAAACTCAGCACCCGCTCGTATACCGATAAAGACGGCAACAAGCGTTACACCACTGAAATAGTAGTGAGCGACCTGCTCATGCTGGGTGGTAAAAAAGACTAAGTCAATTTTCCGCAGGGTGTGCAGGATTTGCACACCCTGCGGTTTAATTTAATTCCGTACCTCACAAGCACATACTCAACTGCCTGTGTGCGGCAAAAAGAAATCAAGTATCTTGGGCAGGTTCTTCAGCGTTGCTTTGCTTTAGCCCGTGTACCGCAAAGTGAAAAATTTTAAAGTAGAGCAACGTAAAATTAGCGTGCAGTGTTCTGCAATTTTCAGAAGATTAAAACTATGACAGCACAGCAGTATTTAAAAAAATATTTTGGTTACGATGAGTTTCGTGGCTTGCAACAACAAATTATCACACAGGTTACTGCCGGTAAAGATGCCTTGGTACTGATGCCTACGGGTGGCGGTAAAAGCCTGTGTTACCAAATACCCGCCCTTATGTTGGAGGGTATTACCATTGTGGTTTCTCCGCTTATCTCGCTCATGAAAGATCAGGTAGATGCCTTGCGTTCCAATGGTATTCAGGCGGCCTTTCTCAACAGCAGTTTAAACTACCAGCAGGAGCAGGAAATTGCGGCTTTGTGTTTGCACAATCAACTCAAACTGCTTTACCTCTCACCGGAAAAAGCCCTGGCATTGGCCGATAATTTTCTGCGTAAACTGAATGTATCGCTTATAGCCATTGACGAGGCACATTGTGTAAGCCAGTGGGGACATGATTTCAGGCCGGAGTATAAAGAGATAAGTAAGCTGCGCGACTTGTTTCCAAACGTACCGTTGATGGCGCTTACCGCCACTGCCGATAAAATTACGCGTCAGGATATTCTTACACTTTTGGGTTTGAAAGAACCGGAGTTGTTTGTGGCCTCGTTTGACCGGCCCAATCTTTCCCTTGCTGTTCGCGCAGGGTGGAAGAAAAAAGAAAAGCTGCGCGACATTACCACCTATTTGCAACAGCACCCCAATGATTGCGGCATTATTTACTGCACCTCGCGCAAATCAGTGGAGTCGTTGACGTTTGATTTACAGCAGGCGGGTTTCAAAGTGAAGGGCTACCATGCCGGCATGGACAGTGAACAACGCACCAAAGTACAGGAAGCATTCATTAACGATGATGTGCAGGTAGTGTGTGCCACCATTGCCTTCGGGATGGGCATTGATAAAAGTAATGTGCGGTTTGTGATGCATTACAACCTGCCCAAATCGATTGAAAGCTATTACCAGGAAATAGGGCGTGGTGGACGTGATGGTTTACCCTGCACCACCGTGTTGTACTATACTTTGGGCGATTTGATGATGCTGCGCGAATTTGCCACTAACAGCGGACAACCGGAGATTAATCTGGAAAAGCTGAAACGTATGCAGGAGTTTGCAGAGGCCCGGCATTGCCGCAGAAGAATATTACTGAGTTACTTTGGTCAGCAGCATACCGAAAATTGTGGCAACTGTGATGTGTGTTTGCACCCGCCCAATTTGTTTAACGGCACTGTGGTGGCGCAAAAAGCACTCTCGGCTTTATACAGAATTAATGCAACAGCACAACAGGTAGGAGTGAACTTACTGATTGATGTGTTGCGGGGCATGAGGCATAAAGAAATTTTCGAACGTAAACTCGAGCAAATAAAAACATATGGCGCAGGTGCCGATCTTTCTTTTAAAGAATGGAGCAATTACCTGATGCAAATGATTCAGTTGGGCGCAATGGAAATAGCCTACAACGAAGGTCATGTATTGCGACTGACGGATTTTGGGGAGTTGATATTGAAAGGCAAGTTTGAACTGCAACTGCACCAATTTACGGAAGAGATCTTTGTACCGGCCGGCAGAAGTAAAAGTTCTTTGGCAGAACAAGGTCAAAGTTCAGGCGACAGCTACCAGGATATTTTTGAAACTTTGCGAAAATTGCGCAAACAACTTGCAGAAGAACATAACCTGCCGCCTTACATTATTTTTCACGACACCTCTTTAAAAGCAATGGCAGAACAATTGCCGCAAACAGAACAGGAGATGTTAAACATCAGCGGTGTTTCGTTCAGTAAAATGCAGGAATACGGTCACCGGTTTCTGGAAATTACACAACAGTTTTCTCCGCTAACCACATCGTCTGTTGATGTAGAAGAAGTATTGAGCGAAGAAAAATTACAAGCGTATTATGAAGAACTGCAAGCGGCCAACCTGCGTTTCAGCACAGCGGTAGTGGGTTATGTACTCATTGGTTCTGATAGAAAAGGGTATGCAGAAATTGCCCGCAGTGTTTCCTTTGGTGGATTGCTGAGAAACAGGTTAACGTACGAAGAGGTGAAACAACGCATCAAACCCTTTTACGAAAAAATAGAAAACGACCTTAAAAGAAAGAAACAGGAAGAAAGGTTCGATCAGGATGAGCAACTTGTACATGCACAAACATATTTTGCTGCCGAAGAAATTGATTTGTTGAGTGCCGCAGAGTGGGAGAAAATGCGGGCAAGTATTGATGCTATTCCTATGCAAAAAACAGGAGAAGGAGTAAGTGAAGCGCTGAGGGAAATACGTAAAGCTCACCGCAGAGCCAATGAGCCCTGGTGTGACATGGAGGTTAGCTTGCTGAAAAATGCACTGAGAAAAACAAATAAGCTGCAAGCCTTAATAGATACATTTGGCCGAAGTGAGCGTTCCATTATGGTGTACAGTGCGAAGTTGATTTAGCGTAAGGTACAAAATATTTCTTGTGCTTATTACCTGTTTACTTTTATTCCTGTTCTTCGAGTAACCCGTTATCATCGGGCAGTATGAGGCTGTCAACAGCTAGGGTATCGGTAATGATGATGTAATTTTTTGCAGGCCCCGTTAGCGTTACATTTGGAATAAGATTAACCGTGTCTTCCGGCATAATCCATTCGCGCATCAACATGCGGTTGGATAAAAACCGGTAGGTGTTTTTTAACCAGGGACGCAGGTTGCCGTCTCCGCCAAAGAAATAACGGAAAGCTTTGGGCCGCGGAATAATAGACGATAAATAAATACTTTCCTGCAACGTAAGTTGAGAAGGATGTTTGCTGAAATAAAATTGTGATGCCTCACCAATGCCATACACGTTCGGTCCCCATTCAATCATGTTGAGGTACACTTCGTACATGCGTTCTTTGGTACACACGTGGGCATTTTCAATGAGCCAGGTAATCAGAATTTCTTCAAACTTGCGCGACAATACTTTGTCACGTGTTAGGAAAATGTTTTTCACCAACTGCATGCTGATGGTGCTGGCCCCGCGTTTGAATTTGCGGTGTACATAATTGGTGGCAATGGATTGCCGAATGGCTTCCATCACAAAACCACGGTGGTAAAAAAACGAGGGATCTTCAGAGCACAAAACTGCGTAACGCAGGTAAGGCGAAATCTGTTCGAAAGGCGTGAAGTGAGCATTGCCGGGTCCTACTTCAAACGTACGCATGGGTCTTCCGTACTCGTAGGGTGTGTAGTTAAATGCTCCGTTAAGTTTGGCTAAGTTGGTTTCACCGTATTGTATAATCTGAAAATTGTATTTGCGCAACTCCGCATCAAAAACGTTGTCTGACGGAAAGCTGTCGCGCATAAAAAAGTTGAGGTGGTAACTTAATTCACCGCTTACTTTAATACCGTTTAAGGTTTCGAACATACCGTGCGGCAG
>JAGPCK010000099.1 GCA_018058135.1 Bacteroidia bacterium
AATGGCTGACTACAATCATTAAACAAATTGCAGCGACTATTCTCATGCATTGTTCGCTATGGGAAAATTGATGAAGAAGGTGGTTCCGATATTTTCTTCCGTTTCGAAACGGATATCACCACCGGCACTTTCCACAATATTTTTTACAATAGCTAGTCCCATGCCCATGCCGGAGGTTTTAGTGCTGAAGTTGGGCAAAAATATCTTTTGCTGTTCTTCTTCGTTTATTCCGGTTCCGTTATCGCGAATGGAAATAACAAGTTGCCCGTTTTGAGTGAAGCTGCGTATAGTTATATGCCCTTTGCGGTCATCAGGAATCGACTGCACAGCATTTTTGATTAAGTTGTTAAACACCCGCATCAGTTGGTCTTTGTCCAGCAAAATATTTACGGAATTGTTTTCATTGTTCACTGTGATGTCAGTTCCCTGATCTTTGTACAAATCAATAACTGATTGCAAAATTTCTATAGCATTGATTACTGCAAACCTTGATGCCGGTAGTTTAGCGAAGCTGGAGAACTCAGTTGCCAGCAACGACATGCTGTCAATTTGTTCAATCAGTACACCGGTTACTCTTTTAAACGTATCATCCAAGTTAGGTGCTTTATCTTTCCAGGCTCTTTGCAGGTGTTGCACACTAAGCTTCATGGGTGTAAGCGGATTTTTAATTTCGTGTGCCACCTGTTTGGCCATCTCACGCCAAGCATCTTCCCGTTCCGATCGTGCCAGCTTTTCGGCACTTTTAGCCAATTCATCAATCATGGTATTGTACTGTAATACCAGTTGTGCAATCTCATCATTTCCTTTCCATTCTATCTGCTCATTTTTGCCACCCAAAGACGTAACGGCCATTTTATTTCTGATCAGGTTGAGTGGTGCGGCAATGTTTCTGGAAATGATGTAAATGATAATGATAACCGTTATAAATGCGATTACATAAGTGTTGATGATACTGATGAAGAGGCTGGTGACTTCATTGTACACTTCGCTCTTTTTAACAAAGTAGGGCAGGTTGAGGTAGGCAACAATATTTTTCTTATTGTCGAGCACGGGCACGTAGGCTGCCAGAAATTTGATGTTCCCAATATCTTCAGGCAAAAATACCTGTGATTTTTCCTGAACATGCAGCGCGTAAAATGCATTGATGTTCATGAGCGGTGCAAGTATTCCCGCATCATAAATACGGGAGGTGGTGCTGGTTAGTAACTGGCCTTTGGTGTCGTATAGGTTGATGTCTGTGTTGTTAAATTCAGCTACCTGATGGGTGAATAACGCAAGGTCTGATACCGATAGGTTACTTATACGTATTCTGGGATCATTCTCTATAGCCTTTACTACGTTGCGTATTTTACGTGCTACTTTTTCATTTTGTGCTTTTTCGTATTTAGCAATCATTGAATCTATAGTGAAATAGAAGGTGAAAAGCAAAGTTGGGAAAACGATGATGATGATGCTTACCTGAATTTTAGTACTGATAAGATTTAGCCTGAAATCGGAGAGGTGGAAAATGTCAGAGAAAAGTTTCTGTATTTTTCGGATGACTTTTTTTCCGGCAAAACGTTGTTCGGTATAATTGAGTAGCAGGGAAAGTGCGGTAAGTAAGGCAAATATTACTAAGGTGATGGTGGTAAACGATACAAACAATACAGAAAATATAGCAACCTGCTCGTTTATCTTATTCTGTTTTTTACTGATGAGAATTTCAAAACTGTTATTGTCGGTAAACAACAGGTGGGAATAATCGGCCTCATTAAAGTAGGTATAGTTGTTAGGATGCTCCAACAGAGGTAATCTGATGGGATAGGCATAGTCTCCGCTTTTATTCAGCAGTTTACGGTTTTTGTACAAAGCATAAGAGTAAATGTCATTTCTGTTTTTTATGCTGTTACTTCCTTCTGCCAAAAGTTCATCAAAGCGGTTTTCATCCTGAATGATTTTGGGTTGTAGTAAAATGTAAAGTACACCAAAGGGATGCAGGCTGTCACCAAAAGAGAAACGCGAAAGGTAACCCTGAATATCAGGAGAAGATTGGATGTTTTTAAAATACGAGCCTACGGTTGAAACGGAATTAAAAGAATAGATGGAATCAATTTCACGGTAGGTAAGGCTGTTAATTTCTTTGTATGGATTACCCAAAGAGTCGTAGTCATACAGTGAGATATCGTAACGCCCGATGTACCCGCTAAAATAATTCTGGTTTACGTACCTTTCCATTTGCTGTTTCAGAATAATGGAACTTTTGAAATAGTCACGTATCAGTGGGTCTGCAGCAATTTTGTGTTCTACTTCACCAAAATAGTATTCAGCATTTACATCATTGCGGTTAATGAGTTTGAAGGCGTATACCTTTCTGCTTTCCTTTTCTTTTTCACTGTTCCAGTAAAAAATATAGTTAGCAGCAAAAAGTGAAATAACAATAATGACCCCCAGCGCTTTTTGGTACCATATAAGCTGTTTGATGAGAAACGGAGTGGACGCTATAAGCACCACATACATAAGTACCAGAGACAGGTTGAGCACATTGTTGTTACCTTTTATTATTTCTCCGGTAATGAGTGCTCCGGTAAATAACAGCAGGTAGATGAGTGCAGTTTTAAACGGAAGGCCCGTTTTAAGAAGCAACTGTACAAGTACATTAGTAATGATGATGTGACTGAAAATAAGAATACCGATGGTGGTTACACAAATAAAATAATTCCATCCGGTAAGGTAAATGGTGCTTACATCAAACAGCAGGTTAGAGTCAATAATCAGGCTTTTGCAAACGTAAAGCACCACCACAGTAAACACAAAAAATAAGAGCAGGGTGAATATGGCAATTGTTCTGGCCTCATTGGGCGATTGTAGGTACAACTGCTCTTTTGTTTTGTTGGTAAAGCGTCTTATCCAGCCTGAAATTCTGGAGCATAGCAAAAGAAAAAGCAAACTGTTAATCAATACATCACCTAAAGAAGGTAACCATGTAGAAGAGGCATATGTAAGGCTGCTGAACAATTCGCTGTGATACAGCTGATGCGGAAATTCCAAGCCAGTGTTCATTACTCGCAGCATGATAAACAGGGTTGTTTCAATGGCAAATGTGCCCAAGTAATTTTTAGGATAAGAAACAAAACTCCAGCGGAACAGTGCAATAAGGAAAAAGCAAGTTGCCATGCAGCTAAGCCATGTTACATAAAAAGGCAATTCGGGTGCAGTGGCACTGATGCTGATGTAGAATAATTTTTTGGATTGAATGTTTCTAATCCCTTTGTATTCATCTGTCTTGATGAGGCTTATTCTGCTGCTGGGCGAAAGGTGTAGTTCAGGATTAAATTCATTTTTGAGGTAATCGTTTTGAAACGGAAACTCTTTTTTGATGAGAAAATAACTGAAATAGCTAATTTCACCGGTATCAATGCGGTGAACCATGTACCACCCGTTGTTGCTTTTATGTACTCCTGTGCCGGGAGCGATTTCATTCAGGTGATCGCGTATGTTAAACAGGTTATTGTTCCAGAGTATTACAGAGTCGCTTTTATAAGCCTGAACATATACCTGCTGATTCATGGAGTAATCATGCAACATGTCTTGCAACTGCTGTTCACCACCTTTAGCAGAAGAGATGATTCTGCAGGCATGTTCCAGCATCAGTTCTTTTTCATGAATAATGCGCTGCAAGTTGGTGTACTCGGTTTCTATGTTTTGTTGTGAGTTACTTAAAACCACATTTTGCCAATACACGCAGCCCAATATCATAAGCAGAGCAATCAGCAACCACCCTGTTTTTTTTGTATTGAACAATTGCTGTGTATTTTGCATGGTTTAGTAGTAGCTGCCTTTTTTCAGGTACGTATTTACATAATCAGAAATGCCGTCTTCTAAAGAGGTGAAGGGTTGATGGTAACCTATACTGATGAGTTTGCTCATGTTGGCTTCTGTAAAGTACTGGTATTTGTCGCGTATGTCGGCCGGGGTATCTACCCATTCAATGCTTTCGTTAACGCCCATAGCTTTAAAGGTAGTACGTGCCAGGTCAAGAAAAGTTCTTGCCTTTCCGGTACCCAGATTATAAATGCCGCTGTTTTTGCGGTGTTGCATCAGGAAGTAACACACGTTAATCAGATCCATTACGTAAATAAAATCACGCAGTTGTTCTCCGTCTTTAAAATCGGGGTGGTGTGAGCGGAATAGTTTTACCGAGCCCTTCTCCTGAATCTGGTTAAAAGCATGCAGAATAACAGAAGCCATGCGTCCCTTGTGGTATTCATTGGGGCCGTATACATTAAAAAATTTCAAGCCAGCCCAAAAGTAAGGTTTACGCTCTTGCTTCAATGCCCACACGTCAAATGCTTTTTTGGAATCGCCATAAGGGTTGAGTGGTTTCAATTGTTCAATTTTACTCTCGTCATCATCATAACCCAATTCGCCCAAACCATAAGTAGCGGCTGAGGAAGCGTACACCAGCGGCAAACCGAATTCTACACAGTGGTTCCATACCTGTTGGGAGTAAGCTACGTTCAGTTCGTCAAAAATGGTTTTGTTGAATTCTGTGGTATCGGTTCGTGCTCCCAAATGGAAGACAAACTGAACCAACGTGTGATTTTCACTTAACCAGTTGTGAAAAATATTCCGATCAACAAGTGCCGTATACTTTAAATGTGCGTAGTTGCTCTTTTTTTCGGGGCGGTTAAAATCATCCACCAATATCAGGTCATTATATCCATCGCGGTTCAGAAAAGAGGCCATACAACTGCCTATAAATCCCGCGGCTCCGGTAATTACAATCATGTTAATTTAAATATTGTGTTCAAAATTAAGCTAAATGCCCATAAATCGTATATTTGCGGCATTCAATAACGGCAAACCTACAGCATATGGCTGAGAAACCTAGATTGTTATATATAACACGAAAAGAGCAC
>JAGPCK010000100.1 GCA_018058135.1 Bacteroidia bacterium
GCTATCGAGTTAAAGCTGTAATCTTCTTTTGTAACATTTGTAACGTAGCAATCAAATTAATACCTTCACCTTAGTATTCTAATTTAGATACAAATGGAAATAGCAGATTATTTAGCATCAGCACTTATCGGAATCTCACTTGGCCTTATTGGTGGTGGCGGATCTATTCTTACTGTACCGGTATTGGTTTATCTGTTTGGTGTAAATGCTGTAGAAGCCACCGCCTACTCTTTATTTATTGTGGGAGCCACCAGTTTGGTGGGCACTTTCCCTAAATACAATCAAGGGTTAGTAGATGTTAAAACAGGATTAATTTTTGGCGCACCCTCTATTGCGGCTGTTTACCTTACCCGTAAATTTTTGGTGCCGGCTATACCAACAGAAATATTTACCGCAGGAGACTTTGTGGTAACCAAAAGCATTCTGATGATGTTACTATTTGCCGCGCTGATGGTGTTTGCCTCAGTAAGCATGATTCGTGATAAAAAAGCAGTCAGCGAAGAACCCAAAGAAGACAAAGGATTTAATTACCCGATGATTTTGGCCGAAGGTGCCATAGTAGGCATGTTAACGGGGTTGGTGGGTGCAGGCGGTGGATTTTTAATTATACCTGCTTTGGTGTTGTTCACCGGTTTGCCCATGAAAAAAGCAGTAGGCACCTCACTCATGATTATTGCTGCTAAGTCGTTGATTGGTTTTACGGGAGATTTGGGCCATTTCGAAATGAACTGGAACTTGCTCATTACCGTTTCCATCATAGCCATTGCGGGTATCTTTTGGGGTAACTACCTCTCGTTAAAAATTGACGGAGCAAAACTTAAAAAAGGATTTGGTTGGTTTGTGTTGGTAATGGGAGTTTACATCATTATTAAAGAGTTGTTTCTTTAATGTAACATAGGTTACACACTTGTGTAACAAAAGTGACCGACTGTAAAAAGAAAGAGTACGAACTTTGTACAACAAAAGAAAAAAGTATAACACACAAAAAATAATACAACCATGAAAGTAGAACAGATTTATACAGGATGTTTAGCACAGGGTGCTTACTACATTGAATCAAACGGAGAAGCCGTAGTTATTGATCCGCTGCGTGAAATTACGCCTTACCTCGAAAGAGCTGCAGTAACCAACGCCAAAATTAAATACGTATTCGAAACGCATTTCCATGCTGATTTCGTTTCAGGCCACATTGATCTGGCAAAAGCTACAGGAGCACAAATTGTTTACGGACCAACCACCATGAAAATGGGTTTCGAATCAGTAGTAGCTGATGACGGACAGGAATTCAAAGTGGGTAATGTAACGTTTAAAGTTATTCATACTCCCGGCCATACCATGGAAAGCACCTGCTACTTATTAAAAGATGAAAGCGGAAAAGACTATGCTTTGTTTAGCGGAGATACGTTGTTTATTGGAGATGTTGGTCGCCCCGATTTAGCACAGAAAGTAGTGGCCGACTTAACACAAGACAAGTTAGCCTCACATTTATTCGATTCCCTGCGCAACAAAATTATGCCGTTGGGTAATGACCTGATAGTTTATCCCGCTCACGGTGCAGGTTCAGCCTGTGGTAAAAACATGAGCAAAGAAACCTTTGATACATTGGGACACCAAAAAGAAACCAATTACGCCCTGAGAGCAGATATGACCCGTGAGGAATTTATTAAAGAAGTCATTACCGGTTTAATGCCACCGCCTGCTTATTTCCCTAAAAACGTAATGATGAACATTCAGGGGTATGACAGCATTAAAGAGGTGCTTGAAAGAGGAACACAGGCATTAAGTACTGAAGCGTTTGAAGCAGCAGCCAATGAAACCGGAGCACTAATTCTGGATACACGCAAAGCGCAGGATTTTGCCAAAGGTTTTGTACCTAATTCCATCAACATTGGTATTGACGGAAACTTTGCTCCGTGGGTGGGCGCATTAATTCCCGATATTAAACAAGAGATATTGATTGTTGCTGAAGCAGGACGTGAAGAAGAAATAGTAACCCGTTTGGCCCGTGTGGGATATGACCATGCCATCGGTTACCTCAAAGGTGGTTTTGATGCCTGGAAAAATGCAGGTAAAGAAACCGACAGCATTCCTACCGTTAGCGTAGAAGAGTTTGCCGCAGCCGAAGTTGCAAACCCCGAAATCAATATTCTGGATGTAAGAAAACAATCCGAGTACCTTTCAGAACATATTGTGAATGCTGAAAATGCCCCGTTGGATTACATAAATGAAAGCATGTTGAAGGTAGATAAAAACAAAACCTACTATGTGCATTGCCAGGGTGGTTACCGCTCCATGATTTTTGCTTCCACATTAAAAGCACGCGGTTATGATAACCTCATTGATGTAGACGGTGGTTTTAAAGCCATCAAAGATTCAGGAAAGTTTAAGGTAACGGAATACGTTTGCCCTTCCACATTATTGTAAGTTCAATTTTTATTAATGCCGATTATGTTTAATTCACTTTTTAAAAAATCATACGAAGATCTAAACGGAACAACTTTCAAACAAACATTTGAAAGTACACCGGGTGCAGTGTTGCTGGATGTGCGAACACCCATGGAATACAATAGCGGTAACATTCCCCAAGCGATTAACATTGACATTATGGGATACGATTTTCAGGATGAAGTTGCAAAGTTGGATAAAAGCAAAACCTACTTTATCTATTGCCGCAGTGGCAACCGTAGCGGGCAAGCCTGTGCCATAATGAGTGAAATGGGTTTTACCACCTTTAACCTTTCAGGTGGCATAGGAGCCTGGCCATTTAATTAAAACTTTGCACCAGTTCGCCACCCGGTGAACCGGTGCCTTTTATAAACAAACTGACAATGGAAAAAATAGTAGTACCGGTTGATTTCAGCGACATCTCTGCATACGGCAGCAGTCTGGCTGTGAAAGTGGCGGCTCACTTAAATGCCGAGTTACATTTTATTCATGTAGTTCCTTTACCCTCACACGTGTTATTAACTCCCGAAGGCGAACTGTTTGAAGACGGTGATTTTGACACAACTATTCCTAAAGAGCGTAAAGAAGTAGCGGGCGTACAAATGAAAAACTGGGTGGAGAAATATTACCCATCAGCAGTTAGTTGTGTATGTTATGGCCACGTGAACGAAGACATAATCAAGTATGCCGATAAACAAAAGGCGAGTCTTATCGTGATGGGAACACATGCAGTGTCAGGAGTTAAAGAGTTGCTTACCAACAGCCATAGTGAATACATCGCTATGCACAGCCACATACCCTTAATGACACTCAAATGCGATCGCTCTGACATGGAAGTGAAAAAAATTGTACTGGCAGGTAGTTTTAAAGATGACGATGTACCGCATTGTGAAATGGCACTGGCCATACAAAAAGCATTTAAGGCACAGTTATACTTGCTACGGGTAAATACAGCAAACAACTTTTTAGCTGACGGAGAGGCCTACAGGCACATGAGAGCCTTTGCTGAAAAGCATAAGCTGGAGGATGTGGAATTTGCGGTTTACAGTGATAATGATGTAGAAGAAGGGATTATGCATTTTGTAGCAAAAAACAACATTGACATCATAGCTATTGGCAGTAAACAACGCAAAGGTCTGAATAAAATTATTAACGGATGTGTTTCGGCTGATTTACTGAACCATGTTTACAAACCAATTTTAACATTTAAACTGAAAGACTAAATATGTTAGATTTACTTAAAGAGCCGTGGCCGTGGTACGTAAGCGGCCCCATCATCGGAATATCTGTTCCGCTTTTGCTCATACTGGGAAATAAAATGCTGGGTATATCTTCATCGTTAAGACATGCTTGTGCATCGGTAGTTCCTTTCAATATTCAGTTTTTGAAATACAACTGGAAAGCGGAGATGTGGAACATCTTTTTTGTTACGGGTATTTTGCTGGGTGGTTTTATCGGAGGTGTTTTGTTAAATAACGGACAACCGGTAAACATATCACCACAAACGGTAGAAGATATCAAAGCACTGGGCATTACTTCATTTGACGGACTCTTGCCTTCAGACATTTTCAGCTGGCAAACAGTATTCTCTTTAAAGGGATTAATCCTCATTGTATTGGGTGGATTCATGATTGGTTTCGGCTCACGTTATGCCGGTGGATGCACTTCGGGCCACGCCATTATGGGTTTGTCAAGCTTGCAATGGCCTTCATTGGTTGCCGTGATATTTTTCTTTATCGGTGGTTTGCTGATGACGCACATTTTAACTCCGTTTATTTATTCACTATTCTAAACCATCAGTCATGAAAAACATTAAATATTTACTAGTGGGTGTATTGTTCGGAACAGTATTAACCAAAACAGAAGCCGTTTCCTGGTTTCGTATTCAGGAGATGTTCCGTTTTCAAAGTTTTCACATGTACGGCATCATTGGTTCAGCTATTGCAGCAGGTGCACTGTCGGTGTGGTTGCTTAAAAAGTTTAAAGTAAAATCCATTAACGGGGAAGAAATTGTTATTCCCGATAAGCAATTCAGCAAAGGACAAATTTATGGCGGCACTATTTTCGGCATGGGGTGGGCTTTGGCCGGTGCTTGTCCGGGTCCGTTATACGCTTTGCTGGGTGCAGGTTACTCTGTAATTATTGTGGGCCTGCTTAGTGCCATGTTGGGCACCTGGGTGTACAGTTACCTCAAACCAAAATTACCTCATTAATCATGAACATAGACTTAAAGAATTTTAGTGTGGTCCGTATCATTCGTTTGGTATTTGGCCTGTTGGGTATAGTAGCTTTTGCGATGAGCAAAGATCCGATTTTTGCACTAATAGGCGGTGTGCTTTTGGTGCAGGGAGTATTGAATTCAAGTTGCGGGATTGGTGGCTGTGGTTATCCTCAATACAAAAAGATAAAAGAGCAGGACGTAAAAGAAGTAAATTTTGAAGAGATAAAAT